>NZ_KV793607.1:0-2403 GCF_001808505.1 Oligella sp. HMSC09E12 | reverse complement strand
AAATCAAGTTACACAAAATACCTTACACCCTCGTCAGCTTAGCCAAGGAGTATTTCAAACTTGCTTGTGATAATGGAGTTCAGAAAGGTTGTGATCGTTATCAGGAGCATAAGGAAGTTCACCATTAAATTGATGTATATAAAAGCAATTTCTTATAAATAGCTTAGGATATTTAACTCTGCTTTGATAGTAAGTCAAAAGTGTAAAAGGGAAAATAATTGTCCTAAATGCAGTAGGCAGAAAAGCGCTTTGGAAGTCATCGGCATATTGCCAAATAAAGCTTGATCAGAACAGCCTTGAGCCGTAATTTTATATATTTTGTGTAAAAGGGGCTAGTCATCTTAAAATCTACCTAAATTGTAGATAGTCGCCTCTGATTAGTGAGCTACGTTTTGATATTACTTGAGCTTAAAAATAATAATAGGGCGGAGGGAAAGATTTTCACTTTGTCCCAGCAATAAATTATTTTTGCTCAGCTGAATATTTGCTTTAACCTAAATTTTTCACTAAGGTATCTACATTAATCATCTTCAAAACCATGTTCGTCAAGCGCACTATTTAAATTAATTACATAATCACGGTTTGTGCCGAGAATGCCTTTTGCTTTGCTAATAAGAGGGGAGATGGTTTCAATGCTATCGTCATTCTCATGGAGTGGGCTTTGTGGGTGGACTCTAAAAATGATTGCTTGGACTTTACGCCCATCAACTAACTGTAATTCGGCCCAGTCAGGGCAATAAGAACCACCCACCATCTCACGTAACCAGACCATTAATAACTCTTGTTCAAGACTTTCCTCAGCAAAAAGTAGGGCTAAGCCTTTGGTTTCACCGCCCGGTGCGAGTGATAACATACGTCCCGGCTGCTCTGGACTGCCGCGCCCAGCCATCAGCCGCATACAAAAGCTGCGTCGCCAACCCTTCAGTAGGGCAGGGACATTTTCCACAAAATGACATTGCGGATTCCAAATCAACGAGCCATAGGCAAACAACCACACTGGTTCACCCTCCGGTCGTTTCTTAAGCGCGGTTTGCATGGATGCAATAATCTGCTCTCTAGAGCACCACTCCACACCCGGCGTCTCTTTGAAAGACTGCAGGTAGTTGCCATTAATAAGGGATTCGCGGTTTAGAGGACTCATGGGCTTCCTAAGTTGATGAATTTAATAGTGATTATACTGCGAGGGGTTTATAAGTGTTTTGTGTGAGCTTGGCACTAAGCCTAGTTGCAGATTTAAATTGTTAGAAAGAATAATAAGAAAAAGACATGTCAGAGTGGCTTCTCCTTGCGCTCTGATGAGTCTTGTTAATTTAACCTTTTATCCTGTTACCCCGATATAGATAGCGGTTTTTTTTATTTAAGACCATGATTCTAACTTGTCATTGACCATCCTTTATTTGTTGAAACGAGACAATTGGTCAGAGGGTGAACAGCGTTTTCGCTGCGTTTAATTGCTTATAGATAAGTAGTTAGGGTTGAAAAACCCTTTAAAGAAAGATATTTTCTTCCGCTTCATTATGTTAGATTTTCAACATGCAGTATATAATTTCTATATAGCTTGATTGATAAGCAATCTAGGACTTACAGGAGTATGAGTAGTGGGTTATTTTAGTTGGAAAACAGGTGATACTAAAGAGTCAATCATGAACGTCGACACAGACGAACATAATCCTAATGGCGTTTATTTACTTAAGCCTGATGGTTCAAAGATTCATGAGCTTAAGTATGAGGGATATGGTGATTTTGGTGATGTTAATGCCTATGTTCAGCTAGCACGTCAAAACGAGAAGATTTTAGGGATTAACATTGCTACGGATGATGAAGCGTTTGATATAGGGCTTTCGCTTGATACGGGAGATGTCTACATAGAGCAGAAAACTGGCTTAGTATGGCATGTTCTTCATTCAGATAGTTCTTCATTTATTGAGGGGAAAGTGTTTAAAGGAAAAGGTGATGAACTCATAGATGAATTAGGTATGAGTGCAAATGAAGCACTTGAAGCGGGTGTATTAATAACTATGTCAGTAGAGGATTATTTAAAGAGTCGTGGTATTGAAATATATCCCCTTAAGTTTTCATTCAACCCTAATGCAACTTATGACACTGTGGGTGCTAGTGAAAGTTGTGAACGACAAGGTTACTTTGGCAAAGGATGGCTAACACCATGGTTGTTATAAGTTGTGCCAGCGAGGGACCTTAAGCTTTATCGCTTGCAAGGAGAATCTCGTGTTGCTTTAGTCAAAGTAGCGTTGGTAAACACCGGTAGTACGACCTACAGCGGCATTAACACGAAGAATATCCTCATTACGGACGAGGCCAAACAGACTCTCCTCACTGGGCTTAGTGCCAAGGCGGAATTAAACCAGGCGGCCGATCGTCTCACTGCTGACTACGAGGCCGGAC
>NZ_KV793606.1:0-67907 GCF_001808505.1 Oligella sp. HMSC09E12 | reverse complement strand
GGGATGAGGTGCAAACCTCACCCTACTCGATATTTAGGGCGTTAAGATCCTGCGTTAGAATGCTTTATCGAAGAATTTTTTAGGCAAATAACAATATGCTAGATGGTTTGATACGTATATCACAGCAAGAACTGCTTGATTTAGAAGCCTCTGAGACTATGGTGGTGACGGTCAATAACCGCATGGCCATTCATCTAAAGCGGCTCTTAATTAGTGCAAAGCGTGAAACTGCACAGGTTTTTGAATTGCCACGCATACAGCCTTGGTCGGTTTTTACCGAGTCACTCACAGAGCGTGTCGCCTTTGCGGTGGCTGCGGTGCCTGCCGCCAAGCAGCTCAGTCATTTTGCCGCCTTACTGTATTGGGAAGCGGTGCTAGAAGAGCAGCAATTAAGCACCCTAAATCTTAGTAAACTAGCCCGGGTCTTGGCCGAGGCCCATACCCTAGAAACAGATTGGGCGATTCGCGTAGAGGATGCCGAGCTAACACCCGAATACCGTGAGTATCAAAGCATTAAACAGCATTATTTAGCACGTTTACAACAGCGTGATGCCATTGATGGCCCATTACGGGATCAATGGTTATTACAGCAATTACAAGAGGGCAATGCTGCCAGTGCTTTGTTGTCGGGAAAAGCAATTGTGCTCTTAGGCTTTAGAGAGTTGTCGCCAACGCAATCAGCCTTATTAGCAGCCTGCCAAGCCTTGGGGGCGAGTCTTTATCGCTTGCATGATGATAATCAACTAGCAGCGCAGCTTAGCGTGTACCAAGCACATAGTCGGCGCGAGGAGTTGGAAGCCGCAGTAGATTGGGCTAAGGCTCAATTAGCCGCGCATCCTACTGGTCGTTTTGCCATTATCGATCCCTTATTACAAAGCGAGAATAGTACCGTACGTCGCTATTTGCATGAGCGTCTTCAGGCCTCTGGACTACAAACTGATTTGCTCTATAACGTAGCCATTGGGCGCCCTTTAAGTGATTGGACGATTGTACGTTCAGCCTTGGCTTGTTTACGTCTGTTTATTACCTTAGAAAGTAGTGGCCGCATCGCGACTCAAGCGCTGGGTGAAGCTTTACTATTAGCGCAGGAGGCTTTACTCTCAGCCTGGTCAGATGAGATTCATGCCATTGATTTAAAGTTGCGTGAAGCCAATAAAATCAGCTATAAAAAAGCGGAAGTGCAACAATTCTTTTATGAGATTTCGGATGAGTTTGTTGACTTAACAAAGCGAGCGTTTGCGCTTTTTGGCACGGTTAGTTCCCTCAAATTTAATCAGCACTTAGCGATATTTAAAGCATTTTTCGAGCTCTTTAACTTTCCCGGTATCGCTAAGTTGAGTTCGGTGCAGTATCAAGTATGTCAGGCCTTTGATGAGACCTTGAAAAATGCGGCTGCTTTATCACCGCTGCTAGACACGATGTCTATACGTGAGGCCTTACATTTATTTGAGCGCTTATGTAGTCAACAAATTTTCCAACCTCAGCGAGCTGCCACAGCACGCTTAGATGTGTTGGGTATGTTGGAGGCCGAGGGCGCCAAGTGGGATGCTGTGTGGATATTAAGTTTGCAAGATGATGTTTTACCCACGGTCCCTAAACCCAATCCCTTGATTCCTAAAACTGCACTACAGCGAGTAGCTGCACCACGTTCAGATCAGCAAAGGGAGTTTGAATGGGCTCAAGCCATGTTAGAGCAGCTATTAAGCACGGCGCCGCAGATTCATATTAGTTGGCATGCCTTTAGTGGTGAAATGCCGACCAAGGTCTCCCCCTTATTAGCCCAATACCTACCCGAGGATCAATGGCTTACCATTGAGGGGCAATGCACTGTGGACGCTGTGAGCGATAAGCTGGTAGTGGCGGAGCTTGAATTTTTGCAGGATAATTACGGGCCGCCGGTGGCGGGGTTATTGTCCGGCGGCACAAGACTAATTGATTTACAGGCCAAGAACCCGCTTTGGGCCTTTGCAGTCTATCGATTGCATATGCGTGAGTTTCATTCCTATCCTCGCTATGAGCTTGATCGCATGCAAAGGGGGAGCTTTATGCATGCGGCCTTAGAGCTATTTTGGCAAGGGGTGCGTGATCAACATAGCTTACAGGCAATGGATGAGAATGCGCTTAAAGCCAAAATCTCAGAGGTGGTGGATGTTTGTGCAAAGGAGGAGCTGCTATTTGACTCCAATGCTTTACTGAATTTAGAAAAAGAGTATGCCAAAAATCAGTTATTTCACTTTTTAAGTTTGGAGCAAAAGCGCGAGTTAAGCTTTAGCGTGCAGGAGCTTGAGAAAAAGGTGCAGCTACCTTTAGCTTCCATACAGTTACGGGTGACGGTTGACCGTATAGATTATTTAGAAAATAACAGCTATTTGTACCTAGACTATAAAACCGGTAGTTTGCCAAATTATAAAAAGCATTGGTATCGAGAGCGACCCATCGATTTACAGCTGCCCTTATACGCCGCCTATGGTGAGCATGCGATAAGTGATATTGGTGGGGTAGGTTTTGCCAGTTTAAAACCCGGCAAGATGGGTTTTGGCGGTATTGGTCTAGTGAATTGGTCGCTCGAAGAAAGCAGCAAAGGGGTAGAGCAAAAAACAGCCGCCGCTTTTGAGGAGTTATTAAGGGTGTGGAAAACTAAGTTACACAGCTTGGCCGAGGAGATTTCCAATGGCTTCGCGGCTAATCGTTATGAAGATAAAAAAGATATGGACTATTGTGAGGTATTACCCTTTTTAAGATTGTCGCAAAGCGTTGAGGAAGAGGAGAGTGATGATGAGTAAAAAGCCTTCTGATCTGGCCCAACGCCAGCGTGCTTTGCAAGCAGATAGCTCCTTTTTAGTACAGGCCCCGGCTGGTTCCGGTAAGACCGAGTTAGTCACCGATCGCATTTTGGCCCTGCTTGCCATTGTGGAACAGCCTGAACAAGTGTTAGCCATTACCTTTACCCGTAAGGCTGCCGGTGAAATGCGCAATCGTGTGTTAGAAAAGCTGCGCGCCGGTTTGGAGCCGCAGCCCGTGGAAGAGCATAAAGTAAACAGTTGGCAATTAGCTCGACAGGTCTTAGCACGCAATGAGCAAAAAGACTGGCATTTATTAGAGTATCCAAGTCGCTTGCGCATCATGACCTTTGACTCCTTGAGCTCAGGTTTGGTGCGGACCATGCCTTGGTCTTCACAGACCGGGGGTAGCTTGGAGATTTCCGATTCTTTGTATCGTCAATACCGGCAGGCCGCCTTGTTGACGCTGAGTCAAATTGACCGGTCAGTTGAGTTGCAGGCAGTCTTAAGTCATCTTAATGTGGATCTAGCGCATTTGGAAGGTGCTTTGGTAGAAATGCTGCAGATCCGTGATCAATGGCAGGATGTCTTGAGCGATCCTCAAGCAAGTATCATCGCCATGGTACAAAGCATGGAATTATTGGTGACACGTGCGATACAACGGGTAAAGGATGCATTACCCTTAGGTTTTGAGACGGAATATATACCGCTATTAGCGGCTTGGGCTCAACATTGGCCACCCTTGGCGTCTCTCAAAGCGGTTGATAATCAAGCGCTAACTGTTAGTGCCGATGATGTGGAGCGTTGGCAGGCGCTAGCAGAGTCGCTATTGACCACGGGAAATAGCATTCGGAAGCAATTGACCATCAAACATGGGGTTGCGCCTAAAGCACCGTTTAAGGCCTCGCTGGTGGATTATTTAAAGCATACTGACTTTAGTCCAGAGCTGATAGAGGCTTTGGTCACAGTTAAATCCTTGCCGACGCATCTATTAAATAATGATCAGCTAGTTATTTATCAGCAGCTTGCGAAGGTGCTGAGCATTGCTTTGGAGCAGTTGCATCAAGTGTATATTGCCGACGGGGCGGTGGATTTTACCGAGGTGGCACTGAGTGCTTTAAATGGTTTAGGTAGTGCGGATGAGCCAGCGGACTTACTATTGGCATTGGATGCCCGGATTCAGCATTTATTGGTGGATGAATTTCAGGATACCAGTCAGTTGCAAATTGATTTATTGGCACTTTTGACCTCCGGTTGGCAACCGCAAGACGGTCGTACGGTATTTTTGGTGGGCGATCCCATGCAGTCGATTTACCGCTTCCGTAAGGCCGAGGTCGGTCTTTTTATTAAAGTTGCGAGTGAAAAAAGACTGAATCATGTGCCGCTGGAAGTGTTGAATTTGAGAGAAAATTTCCGCTCTGTTGAAGGGATAGTCGATTGGAACAACAAGATTTATCAAGAGAGCTTTCCTGCCGAATATAACGAGGAATTCGGCGCTGTCCCTTATGAACATTCGGTGTCTTTTCATGGTCCAGGCGGATTAGAAGCGGTCACGCATTATCCCTTTTATTACACCACTAAAGAGATTAAAGGGATTGACTCCAGAGCCGAAGCGATTGAGGCGGCTGAGCAAAAAGTGGTCGAGCTAGTGAAGGCAGCTTTGGTAAGACATGCAAGGGCTGAAAAACCCATTGCTATTTTGGTGAAAAATCGTAAGGCCTTGGGGCGTTTAAATGAGCGTTTATTGCAAGCCAATATTCCCGTACGTGCAGTGGATATGTTCCCTCTGAGTGAACAGCCTTACGTGATGGATTTAATGCAAATTATTCGCGCTTTAACTTATCGCTACGACCGTGTGGCGTGGTTGTCATTATTTCGTTCACCGCTTTGTGGTTTAAGTTTAAACAGCTTGCACTGCCTCTTTGGCAGCAAGGAAGAGCTTAATGTGATCAAGCAAATCCGTCATGCCTTGGCGGATGCGTCGATGCCTGCCCGTTTGGGGGCGGAGCAGTTTGCGCGCTTTAAGCATGTGAGTGAAGTGATGTTAAATCAAAATACCGAGCAGCAGGGCTTAAGCTTTGCGATACGGGTCAATATGATTTGGCAGCAATTGGGTGGCCATTTGCTTTATGCAAAGCCCTCCGAAAGGGCAGATATTGAATCGGTCTTCACCCTCTTAGATCAATTAGCACCCTATGGTAGCCCAGATCTTGAGGTATTGGAGCAGCATATGGCGGAGTTGTACGCCGAGAGCGTGGTGGCCGGTGCCGCAGTAGAAATTATGACCATTCATAAGGCTAAGGGTTTGCAGTTTGAGGAGGTGATCTTGTATGGATTGCATGCTCAATCGCGTGGTAGTCAGGAGCGGCTGTTACGTCTTGAGCCTTATGAGTATGAAGTAGAGGGGCAAAGCAAACCTGGCTTGTTAATTGCGACGATGCCATCAAGGCAGCATGGTGCGGCCGAAGATGTGATGAGTAAGTTATTAAAAAGTCGTGAAGATTATCGTGAATCCTTAGAGCAAGCGCGTTTACTCTATGTGGCGACCACACGGCCTTGCCAAGCCCTGCATCTGTTTTATTTAATGCCTCTCAATGAAAAAAATGGTGAATTAGAAGTTAAGTCGCCGAGTAAAAATCAGTTTTATCATCATATTAAGCAGGCCCTACCATTCAATATTGAGGAGATTAAAGCGAGCTTAAAAGATTATTTAGCAGTGCAAGCGGCCGAGCAAAATGAGACGGCAGGGGCATTGATTGGCACAGCTACATTATCGCAGCAGACGGCATCCAGCGAGCCAATTGAGGTGGCTGATTTTGTGCGTTTTAGTGAGCAGACAATAGCCCAATTGGCACAGCAATATGAGCCGCACCGACAACTGGGTGAGCAATTAGCCCATGCGGCAAGCACTCAGTCAGGTACTTGGCAGTTTATCAGTGATCAGGAGGCGATCTTAGGTACGGTGGCGCATGCCTGGTTACAAATGATGGCCTTGGATCGAGCACAAAGGTGGGATGAGCAACGTCTACAACAGGGTGTATCGCTGATGCGTTATCAGTTACTGAGCGCAGGCTATAGTGAAGCAGGCATTGAGCAAGCGCTCGTCAGGGTGCAACAGCTATTATTGAAAACGTTGAATCATGAGGAGTTGAAAGCCATTTTTGCTAATCCGCAAGTGCAATGCGAATGGCCTTTATATGATGTGAATGGCAAATTGCTGGTGATGGATTTGGTGGTTCCGCACGATAACTATTGGCAAGTCATTGATTACAAGAGCTCACAACGTCGCCCGGATGAAAGCCTGGAGGCGTTTAAAGCGCGTATGTGTCGCGAATACCGTCCGCAGCTGCAAAGTTACTGCAATTATTTGCAGGCGATTGATGGCAAAGCAGCTAAAGCTTCCTTATTCTTAATCGAAGAAGGGGTATTGCTAGAAGTGATTGGTTAAACTTGTTATAATTGACAATGGTGGGTCCCTTCGCATAGGTCCATGGTCAACCTGGTCAGGTCCGGAAGGAAGCAGCCACAGCCATTCAGACTTAGTGCCGAAGTCAGGCTCACCACCCTTATTAGGATAAGCAAAAATCCTATCTATCCTAATAAAATCAATCGCTTAGCCAGTCAGCAGTAATAAGTAATAAATATTTCTAATTTTCGACAAAGAAATTACTCAAATATTACTCATGGCTACCATCACTAAAGCCAAAAAAGCTTATCGAGCACGCCCTCTATTAAATCGACTATTTGCTCAAGCTAAATACGTTTAATTGCTGTGTTATAAACTTCGTTGCGTTCTCGTTTACCAATAGCTACTACCGAAACCACTAACTCCTTATCTCTAACCTCATAGACTAGCCTGTATCCAGTGCTTTGCAATTTAATTTTATAGCAATTTTTCATTCCAGTTAATCTTGCTGACGGTATGTGAGGGTTTTTCAAACACTCAGTTAGTTTCTTTTTAAATTGTCGCTTTATTGTAAGATCAAGCTTTCTCCATTCTTTTTCAGCTTCGGCTTTAAAAAATAACCTATAAGTCATCAAGCGAAACCTCTACTTCTGGTGAGTTTTGTCGTTGTCTCACAATGTCAGCTAGCTCCATATCCTCAAGTTTATCCATTAAAGCCTCATAGGCATCCGCAGGAACACAGTAAAAAACAGGCTGATTACGATTTAATACAACGACTGGAAATCCTTCTGCTTGTTTCATTACAGCCATCGGATTCTTTTTTAATTCACTAATACTAGTTGAATTGTTAGCATAAATTTGACGGATTGACATTAAAATCTCCTTAATACACAAAAGACCATTTAATAGCTCTAATTATGACTCTTTTAAAGTCAAAAATCAAATGCTTAAAATTAAGTTTTGTCTTTATTGCGGTTTAGTTTTTTAGGCAGAAAGTGGCAACTTTCTTTCCTTAAATATACTAAGCCTTGATGCAATAAAAAAATGAGAACTCAAGTTGTTTTAATCAAGAAAGCAGGGGGGGTGACATGTAGTAAGAGCCGCTTTTGATAGGATATGAATATTGAATAAAGTCAGGGGTTTGACGATGAAACCGTCTGACCTTTTAGAGCAAAATCGCGCTAGATTATTGGACATCTTTTCTAAGTATCCAAAATAGATAAAGCGAGTGTTTTTTTCTGTTTTAGTCATTGGGACACCCCAAAACGCCTTTATTTTATATTAAGTAATTGATTTAAAAGGAAATAGATGGGTGTCCCGAGAAAAAGTGACGAAGACAGGAGACTTTGCCTGTTTTGCTGCCTCATAGACTTGCGTGCACTTCGCTAAGATCTCTCGGTCTTGCGTCTATAGACGTGCTTCTGTGATGTCGGCAAAGGGCTTCTTAGGGTAGTGAGGCATGTCCATACCCTCCATATAGCCCGGGCTTTTTTTGATAAGGTCAATAAGGCGGCTGTTTCAGCCAAGGCCTTCTCCTTAGGTCGTAGTTCGCATTCCCAATTGCTGTGTTTTACGGCGCTCTGTTCATGGCTCAAGTCTGCCATACGTTGATGATGAGAAGGCAATGATTTCCGGATGAGTTCTTCTTTAAACTTAAGACGATGAACTGCCATTATAAGATCCTAACCGCCGCCCTAAATGGGTTAAAAGTAAAAATTAAATGATCGGACAACTCGTGTGACATAGGGGACAAAGAACGTCATCGCTTGGAAGAATTAAAGGAAATGCACAAATTACCACAATTTATGAAAGGAACGTTTCTGATAGTATTAGAGCATTGATTAAAAAATAATCAAAGAGCGACATGAACAACCAAACTTTATTTAACGCATTAGGTTTTAAATGGGATCGTTCCAAAATTCCTTCAATTATTCCTATATACACTGTAGAGGCAGCTTGTTTTCGTTTTATGAGAAATTTGCCCGAATTTATTTGGAGCGCTGGGGTCTTAGAGGGTAATCCATTCACTTTCAATGAGGTTAAAACCTTATTGGAGGGCATCACTGTTGGTGGTCATAGAATTGATGACCAAGAGCAGATTCTTAACTTAAATGCTAGTACTCGTCACCTTATAAGCTTAGTTCGCTCAGGTGAGTTTGAGTTATCTAAACAAAACTTTGATAGCATTCATAAGTTAGTCGCTAGAAACGAGGTGTTGGAGTGGGGGAATTTTCGAGGTGAGGGTGAGGAAAAGAACTATACGCCCTATGTGGCGTTAGGAGAGTTAGGGCAATACAATCCTATCCCAACAGAAGATAACGCAGCTACCTTAAATAAAGTGTTTGATGAGGGCTTAGAGAAACTAAAAACACTGCCAGTTTTTGAAAGAGCCACGGCCTTTTTCCTTTTTGGTGCATTGCAACAGTTTTATTTTGATGGTAATAAGCGTTCATCTCGATTAATGATGTGTGGTGAATTATTAGCTAATGGTATAGCAGGCATTAGTATTCCTGCACAAAAAAAGGAAGAGTTTAACGAAAAAATGCAAGACTTTTATATCAATAAAGACGCTACGCTAATGATGGATTTTTTAGTCCGCTGTCATCCTGATGTAGAACTGATAAGAAAACTAAACGAAGCTGAGCAAGATATAGAGCGCCCATGAGATAACTCGCTATTTAAGCTAAGAAGTTATTTGCTATAATGAATCCACTTAATTACTCATAGTATTTCTAATCATATTTTGTTAGCCTTTGATGTAAAGGGTTTTTACAGGCCGAAGTCAGGCTCACCGTTTATTTTTCATTATCCACGTGTTCTATGAATTATTTAGCCCTTGCCCGTAAGTGGCGTCCTCGTTCATTTTCGGAGTTAGTCGGTCAGGATCATGTGGTTCGCGCATTGTCAAATGCGCTGCAAACACAACGAATTCATCACGCCTGGTTATTTACAGGTACGCGCGGTGTTGGTAAAACCACCTTGGCACGCATTCTTGCCAAATCACTGAATTGTGAAACTGGTATTACTGCCAATCCCTGCGGTCAGTGTTCAACTTGCTTGGAAATTGATCAGGGACGCTTTGTTGATTATATTGAAGTCGATGCGGCCTCAAGACGCGGTGTAGATGAGATTACGCCGCTGTTAGAGCAAGCCATTTATGCACCCTCACGTGGTCGTTTTAAGATCTACACCATTGACGAGGTGCATATGTTGACCACACACGCCTTTAACGCCATGTTAAAGACCTTGGAAGAGCCGCCTCCGCACCTGAAGTTTATTCTAGCGACCACCGATCCACAGAAAATCCCGGTGACGGTTTTATCTCGCTGTATTCAATACAACCTCAAGCAAATGTCCCCCGAAGCGGTAGTGGAGCATTTGCAACATTTGCTCAATGAAGAGGGGGTGGACTATGAAAAAGCAGCCTTGCAATTAATTGCCCGAGGCGCTGCTGGTTCTATGCGTGATGCCTTATCACTTACTGATCAAGCCATTGCCTTTAGCGGCAATCATATCACTGTGCAAGCAATGCAGGATATGTTGGGCACCATTGATCAGAGCTATTTAGTGAATTTAATTCGTGCCTTATTGGCTGGTGATGCGAGCCAAGTGGTAGCGATCGCTGATGCCATTGCGGATCGTGGCTTTTCCTATGAGGGGGCCTTGGCTGACTTGGCGGCTTTGTTATCGCGTCTAGCGATGGAGCAGCGATTAGCCGGTACGATTGATAGGGATGATCCGCTTTATCCTGAATTGGCGCAAGTGGTACAAAGTGCGAATCACGATATATTACAGCTTTTTTATAGTATTACGGTACATGGTCGCAAGGAATTAGCATTAGCGCCTGATGAGTATGCTGGCTTTGTGATGATTTGTCTGCGCATGTTGGCTTTGATTAATGCACCAGCGATTCAGTCAGAGCTACAACAAAGCACAGCGACAGCCACAGTAGTGCCTGTAACTGACTCGAACGACGGCCTTGAGGATAAAAAAAAACACCTTAAATTAGACGTCGCACCGGAGCCGAATGCGCAAGCGGCCCAACCTACCGTTTCTTCACCGGCGACCGCAGTGGATACACAAGCCACTGCGCCTAGGCCGGCTGAGGAATCCTCATCAGCGCCTATGAATTCCTCACCTGAGGAGTTAGACCAAGCAAGGCAGAAGCCAAGTACCGAAGAATCCGACCCTATGCCACCGACCGAGGCCTTAACCTCAAGTAGCGTTGGCAATATCGATGATGTGCTTGAAGCGTCGCAGCCTACCGCAGAACCCGCGGCAAGTGCTGCAAGCTCTGACCTGTCAGAGCACGACTGGATGAGTCTGCAAAGCAGTGCCATGGTGGATTATGACGGGGATATTATTGATGAGCCCTTGAGCTCGGATATGGATTTTGATCCGACGTGGGTACCTACAACCGCCACCGATGAGGATAAAATCACCTTATCTTCGCTTAATCAGGCGCGTTGGATTGAGTTGACTCGCAGCTTGGCGTTGCCGGGGTTGGCAGGCGAGCTATTGCTTAATAGTCAATGGTTGGCGACCAAGGATAATACCATTTACTTAAAAATATTTTTAAAAAATGTGGATAGTTTAGCGATTAAATCAACCCTAACCACGGCCTTAACTGAGTATTTTGCTCGGGTGGTGAAATTACACTTTGAAAGCGGTGAGACGGGTGATGCCACTGCACGTGCGCAACTGATCAGGGAGCAAGAAGAGCGTCAGTTGCAAGCTGAAGAGCGCGTTGCTAATGACCCTTATATCCAGAGCTTAAAGACAAGCTTTGGTGCAAATGTAGTTGAAGGCTCGGTACGCGTTTTATCAACAGACTAGATACGATACAATACGGTAAATTTTTTGATAAAAAGGAATTCTTCATATGATTATGAAAAATCAATTAGCCGGGCTGATGAAGCAGGCGCAGAAAATGCAGGAAGATGTGAAAAAAGCACAAGAGGCCTTGGCAAATATTGAGGTTGAGGGTGCAGCCGGCGGTGGTTTAGTAAAGGTTACAATGACTTGTCGTAATGATGTGCGCCGCGTTAGCATTGATCCATCTTTGCTGGAAGATGATAAAGACATGCTTGAGGATTTGACCGCTGCTGCCTTTAACGATGCTTTACGTAAGGCACAGGCGATGGCGGATGAGAAAATGGCTGCCGCAACGGCTGGTATGCCAATGCCTCCGGGTATGAAGTTCCCGTTCTAGTGATTCATTTTATCCATCGCTAAGATAAGTCATTGAATATCCCAGGATCTAAAGCCGAGCCTAAGTTTGATGAGCCCTTAGAGGAGTTGGTTGATAGTTTATGCCAGCTCCCGGGTATTGGTGAGCGTAGTGCGCGGCGTATGGCTTATTACTTGCTGCAACACGATCCGGAGAGTGGCTTAAGACTGTCACACGCATTGGAGCGTGCGCTGACAGAGTTGCGCCATTGCCAATTATGTAACTCCTTTACAACGGGTGAAATCTGTGCAACCTGTAGCGATGAGTCGCGTGATGCTTCTGTGCTATGTGTCGTGGAAACGCCAGTTGATCAATTGATGATTGAGTCCACCCGCAGTTACCGTGGTTTGTACTATGTGTTGATGGGCAAATTGCAGCCCATTCAAGGCGTAGGGGCACTCAGTTTAAGTTTGCAACGCTTGATTGAGCGTGTCCAAGACACAACAATCAAAGAGGTGATTTTAGCGACCAATTACACCAGTGAGGGTGAAACCACGGCGCATTATTTGGAGCAGTTATTGCGCCCGCACCAGATTAAGGTAACGCGTATTGCGCGTGGAATCCCAGCTGGTAGTGAATTGGAATATGTGGACGCTGGCACCATCGCCTGGGCTTTAATGGAGCGTAAAGGCTAGTTGCGGCAGGCATTAAGCCTGATGACTGCGACAATTTATCTACCACCGCGATGCGCAGTACAAAGCAAGTACGGCGCCACAGGGTGATACTGCGCCCAAACGCAGAGAGCGCATCACGTCATGTTAAACCGTGTGCTCACACGTTAAACACTGCGTCGCTTCGGTCTAATGCCTCGCACCCCTAGTAAACTATACGCGCTGGCGCGCAGACTCAATCAGTTGGTCTAGCTTAATCGCATCGCTGACAAAGTTACGAATACCTTCAGCCAGTTTTTCTGTTGCCATGGCATCTTCATTGAGTAGGAAGCGGAAGCGCGCCTCATCCAATGCTATTTCTTCAATCGCCATGGCTTGGGCTTGATGTGCATCCAATGCCGGTGTCAGTGGTGTGTGCGTATTAGCGAGTTGTTGTAATAACTCGGGGCTGATGGTCAATAAATCACAACCGGCTAAGGCTTGAATTTGTCCGATGTTGCGGAAGCTAGCGCCCATAATCTCGGTTTTAATTGCGAATTTCTTATAGTAATTAAAGATGTTGGTCACGGATTTGACGCCAGGATCATGTGAGCCGGCTTGCGCCTCATCATCCCACGTGCTACCTGCCTGTTTTTTATACCAATCATAAATACGACCAACAAAGGGTGAAATCAGCTTGACGCCAGCATTGGCACAAGCCACGGCTTGTACCAAACTAAAGAGCAGGGTGAGATTGCAGTGAATACCTTCTTGTTCTAATTGCTTAGCGGCCTCAATCCCCTCCCAAGTCGAGGCGATTTTAATCAGTACGCGTTGCCTATCAATACCAGCCGCTTTATATAATTGGATTAGTCGGCGTGCACGAGCAACAGTAGCGGCAGTATCAAAGGATAAGCGCGCATCCACCTCAGTAGAAACACGACCAGGCACGACCTCTAAAATTTTACGACCAAAAAGTACCAATAAATGATCAAGAATCTCCTCAGTTGGTGCATCAGGCTGCTGTTTAATGACTTCATCAAGTAGGGGGCGATAGCGTTGATCCTGTGTCGCTTTAAGAATCAGGGATGGATTGGTGGTGGCATCGGTTGGCTGCAGCTGACGCATCGCCTCAAAATCACCGGTATCGGCCACAATGGTGGTGTATTTGGCTAAGCTATCTAGTTGATTCGTCATTTTAAAAACCCAAATAAAAAAGAATAAATTAAGTGCTAAAAGCGTCTACCTATAGGAAATTATATTAGTTTGATATGTAAATGCTGTTAAAGAGGGAGTAAGGCGTAAATTAATTTGATTAAAGTAAGCGTTTGGAACTTTAATTAACTTTTTTTGACTAAGGATACAATAACTATCGCTCTGACTACTAGGGTACTAAGGGGGATGCTATATGTATCTGTATCTTGCTAGGCTAAATTATTTGCTTAAACAGTGCTTATAGTATACTATTTAAAGTTATGTAATCCTATGTAAGCAAATGTTTTCAAGCGATCACAATAGTTATGGCATTACGTATGTGGCTTATCAATTTCATTGGATTTTTGCAAAGGCTGTTTTAATTGAAAAGATTTTTTAGGCTTTTCTTTTGCTTGTTTTTGTTTAGCTTGTCGCTGATGTCTCCGGCGGCCAGTGCCTTTCCTAATGCCTATAAATTATTGGGTTTTTCTCAAGCGGAATTTGAGCTAGTGATCAACCCTTGCTTAGATGAAGCGGTTTTGCTTGAGCGTTTCGGTCGTGATGCCTTAGTGGTACAAGAAAGGGAATTAGCTAAATGGCCCAAAGGCTTATGCCAAAATCTGGATGTGGCCCGCCAGTTGATGACATGGAATTATTATTCGACGACCTTATTGGCCAATACCGAGCGTCCAGCAGTGATTGCGAGTGAGATCAATAAGCATACAAAATCACTTGAGGCATGTACTAATGTCTCTTGTCTAGGTCGTTTATTGCCGCGCATTACCGAGTGGGTTTATCTCAATATTGATCGCTTACCCGTATATACTGACTCCGAGAGTGCGCGACGTAGTCAGGAGCCTTTACTTGGTGATCCCGTGCTACATCCCAGCTTAGCCTTGAGAAATCTGCCTTTGCCCTTATCCGATTCCGCTCAGCTATGTCAGGGTGCAAGCATCAGCGATTTGAGCTTTTATACTGTAAATTTTTCGGTTGAAGGGCGACCCTTAGTACTCGCCATGTGTAAGGATGCGCGTAATCCAAAGGCAAATGGTCAGCATATGTGGTTGCTTGAGCGATTGCAGCCTAATGGCATTGATCCTACCGTTGGTAGCTCTGCTGGCGCTGGTTGGCGTGAGATTTTATCCGAAAGCGGTCACGGGCGTTTGTATGTTTATCGAGGTAGTCGCACGACCTATCCAACACTTTATAGTCGTCGTTCAACTAAGACTGGTGAGCAGGTCATAGTGTATGATTTTCAAGCGGCGACAAAGCAGTATCACCGCAGTGCCATCTTAAATCTTGAATACGATGCATTGGGTCGTCCGCATGCCTTTATGCAGCGCTAATGACCGTTGCGAGACGCTGTTTTCCAGGGGGTGCGCTAGCGTCCATGGGTGAGTGGTGGGTGCTGCTTTTAGCGTACTTATTTCAATAGACAATTATCCCCAAATCCGCTGAATTGCTTAAGTAGAGCCCGGATTTCCTATATAATAAACAGGTTTAATTCAGTTTATTAGTAAGAGATTTTATGGCGCACTCAAGTAGCATATTTGCTTATCAACAAGGTGTTGAGCCGGCGATTCTCGCATTAGCAGATGGGACCGTCTTTAGAGGTCGTTCTATCGGTGCGGCGGGTCATTGCACAGCAGAAATTGTTTTCAACACCTCCATGGTCGGCTATCAGGAGCTTTTAACAGATCCCGACTATCATCAACAAATTATCACCCTTACTTATCCTCATATTGGTAATACCGGCATTAACTCCGAGGATAACGAGTCTTCCCAAGTTCAGGCTGCCGGTCTCGTGATTCGTAGCTGTCCTGTACGTTACTCTAATTTCCGCGCCGAGCAGTCGTTGCCTGAGTATTTAAAGGCTAATGGCATTGTGGCAATTAGTGAAGTCGATACCCGTAAATTGACGCGTATTTTACGCGATGGGGGTGCCCAGTCAGCATGTATTATGGTGGGTGATGATGCAGCCAAAGCCATCGAATTAGCTAAGGCCCATGCCGGTCTTGCGGGTCAGGACTTAGCCAAGGTCGTGAGTCGTCAGGCGCCAACGCAGTGGCACCAGCGCTCGTGGCAGTTAAATGAGGGCTTTGCTGAGCTAAGTGAGGCGGATGCGGCATACCATGTGGTGGTTTACGATTTTGGTGTTAAAAATAGTTTATTACAGCTATTGGCTGATAAAAACTGCCATATTACCATTGTACCAGCGACAACACCAGCGGCGGAGGTGCTAGCCTTGAATCCAGATGGTGTGTTCTTATCCAATGGCCCTGGTGACCCCTCAGCATGTGCTTATGCCATCGAAAATACTAAGCAACTATTGGAGCGCAAGGTGCCGTTATTAGGTATTGGTTTGGGCTTCCAAATTCTAGCTTTGGCGGGTGGTGCGACAAGCTATAAACTAAAAGTAGGTAATTACGGTGCGAATCACCCAGTGCAGGATCTTAGCACGGGTCGTGTCATGATCACCGTACAGAGCCAGAGCTTTGCGGTTGCAAAAGACAGTCTACCGGCAGCGCTTAAGGCCACACATATTTCCTTATTTGATGGCGGTCTACAGGGTATTCAATTCACTGATCGTCCGGCCCTCGGTTTGCAAGCACAACCTGAGGCTAGCACAGCGCCTTATGCGGCTGTGACCATCTTCGATCAATTCATTCATTTAATGGCAGAAAAGTAGAGAATTATGCCTAAGCGTACAGATATAAAAAGTATTTTAATTGTGGGTGCTGGTCCGATTGTTATCGGTCAGGCATGTGAGTTTGACTATTCGGGTGCCCAAGCTTGTAAAGCATTAAAGGCAGAGGGCTATCGTACGATTTTAGTTAATAGCAACCCGGCCACCATTATGACCGACCCAGAAACGGCCGATGTGACCTATATTGAGCCCATTACCTGGCAAGCGGTTGAGCGTATTATTGAGGTGGAAAGACCGGATGCACTATTAGCCACCATGGGTGGTCAGACCGCATTAAACTGCGCCTTGGACTTAGCTCGTCATGGTGTTCTTGAAAAGTATGGGGTTGAGCTTATCGGCGCTAATCAAGACGCGATTGAAAAGGCTGAGGACCGCATGAAGTTCAAGGATGCGATGACTAAAATCGGCCTTGACTCTGCTAAATCTGGGATTGCTCATAGCATGGAAGAGGCGTGGGAAGTGCAGCGTAATATCGCCGCAGAAATCGGTACCTCGGGTTTCCCTGTGGTGATTCGTCCGAGCTTTACCTTAGGTGGTACCGGGGGTGGTATCGCTTATAACCCTGAGGAGTTCGAAACCATTTGCCAACGAGGTTTAGAGGCCTCACCAACGAGCGAGTTATTGATCGAAGAGTCTTTGCTTGGTTGGAAAGAATATGAAATGGAAGTGGTGCGTGACGCCGCTGATAACTGCATTATTGTCTGCTCCATCGAAAACTTGGATCCGATGGGGGTGCATACCGGTGACTCTATCACGGTAGCGCCAGCGCAAACGATGACGGCCAAAGAGTATCGCATCATGCACGATGCCTCCCTAGCTATTTTACGTGAGATTGGGGTGGCTGCCGGTGGTTCTAACGTACAGTTTGCGGTTAATCCGGATAATGGCCGTATTATTGTGATTGAGATGAATCCGCGTGTGTCGCGTTCATCTGCCTTGGCTTCCAAAGCGACCGGTTTCCCAATTGCTAAAGTGGCAGCTCGCTTAGCGGTTGGTTATACCTTGGATGAGATAAAGCACGAGATTACCGGCAGTAAAATCCCGGTTTCATTTGAGCCGACCATTGATTACGTTGTCACTAAAATCCCTCGCTTTGCCTTTGAAAAATTTCCCCAAGCCAATGATCGTCTAACCACGCAAATGAAGTCAGTGGGTGAGGTCATGGCGATTGGACGCACGTTCAAGGAGTCATTCCAAAAAGCACTGCGCGGTTTAGAGGTTGGTGTTGATGGTTTAAATCAGATGACCATCGATCGCGAGAAATTGCAAGTTGAATTGGCAGAGCCGGGTCCACAGCGTATTTGGTATGTGGGTGATGCCTTTGCCAAGGGCTTTAGCTTAGAGGAAGTGCACCAACTCACCAAAATCGATCTTTGGTTCTTAGAGCAGATTAAAGAAATTGTTGATATTGAATTAGCGCTAGAAAAAATGACTTTGGCGTCGATTGAGCCTGAAACGATGCGTGAATTAAAGCGCAACGGTTTCTCCGATCGTCGTTTAGCTTATTTGCTCGATACCACTGAGGCTGAGGTTCGTAAAAATCGTCATCAGCATAATATCCGCCCTGTCTATAAACGCGTTGACACATGTGCGGCTGAATTCCCTACGAGTACTGCGTATTTCTACTCCACTTATGAGGAGGAGTGTGAGGCAGAGCCTACCACTAACAAGAAAATCATCGTGCTTGGTGGTGGACCTAACCGCATTGGTCAGGGTATTGAGTTTGATTATTGCTGCGTGCACGCAAGCTTTGCTTTACGTGATGACGGTTATGAGACCATCATGATTAACTGTAATCCCGAGACTGTCTCCACTGACTACGATACCTCAGACCGTCTGTACTTTGAGCCTTTAACACTTGAAGATGTGTTGGAAATTGTTGAGGTCGAAAAACCGGTCGGCATGATTGTGCAGTACGGTGGTCAAACACCGCTTAAATTAGCGCGTGCACTTGAGGCTAATGGTGTGCCTATTATCGGTACCAGCCCTGAATCCATCGATATTGCTGAAGACCGTGAGCGTTTCCAAAAGCTGTTACAAAAGCTTGGCTTGCGTCAGCCGCCTAATCGTACCGCCCGCACTGAGAGCGAAGCCTTGGCTCAGGCCTCAGAGATTGGCTACCCCCTAGTCGTGCGTCCATCCTATGTATTAGGAGGTCGTGCCATGGAAATCGTACACGAGCAAAGCGATTTAGAGCGTTATATGCGTGAGGCCGTCAAGGTGAGCAATGACTCGCCAGTGTTATTGGATCGTTTCCTCAATAATGCCATTGAAGTCGATGTGGATTGTATCGCTGATGGTGAGCACGTCTTTATCGGTGGGGTAATGCAGCATATTGAGCAAGCCGGTGTGCACTCTGGTGACTCTGCGTGTAGCTTACCGCCGTATTCATTAGATGATGCTACGATCGCTGAAATTAAACGCCAAACCAGCCTGATGGCCAAAGCGCTTGATGTTAAGGGTCTGATGAACGTACAGTTTGCCATCCAAGAGGGTGAGGTGTATGTGTTGGAGGTGAATCCACGCGCTTCTCGTACCGTGCCCTTTGTGTCTAAGGCCACGGGTTTACAACTAGCTAAAATTGCTGCCCGTACCATGGCGGGTATGAGCTTAGCGGAGCAGGGCGTGGATAAGGAAGTTATTCCTCCTTTCTACAGTGTGAAGGAAGCGGTTTTCCCATTTGTGAAGTTCCCAAGTGTGGATACCATTCTTGGTCCTGAGATGAAGTCTACCGGTGAGGTGATGGGGGTTGGTAAAACCTTTGGTGAAGCCTTCCTTAAATCACAGATCGGAGCCGGTGCCACCTTACCGGAATCGGGTACAGTGTTCTTAAGTGTTAAGGATCAGGACAAGGACAAGGCACTCGAAATTGCTAGGGGCTTACATGATTTAGGCTTCAAGCTTCGTGCCACACGCGGTACTGCGGCCAAAATTAGTGAGGCTGGTATTCCGGTGCAAGCGGTGAATAAGGTGACTGAGGGTCGTCCACATATTGTGGATATGATCAAAAACGATGAAATCGATATGGTGATTAATACCGTTGAGGAGCGTCGTAATGCGATTAATGACTCGAAGACCATCCGCACCCATGCTTTAGCTGGTAGTTTAACTTTCTTTACCACGATCGCAGGTGCTGCTGCTGCAGTACAGGGGATGCTTTATATGCGTGCGTCTAAAAACATGACGGTGTACTCTTTACAAGAGCTGCATAAAGAAATATCGCACTAAAGCAGAAATAAACAAACCCGAAATTAGCGAATGATTTCGGGTTTGTTTTTGTGATGTTTAGCCTTAACTTTCTAAATGGGCACCATGACCCCAATCAATGAGTTGCCACCCACCCTCGCTAAAACGTACATGATTGATGGTGGTATTACGCTGTAAAACCTCGCGTTGAGCGGTATTTTCTAGACCCATAAAATAGCGCCACATCATATCCAAGGCACCACCATGAGACACAATCGCCACTAGCTCACCTGGATATCGTTGGGTAATGCCATGCAGTGCCCCCTGCAAGCGCTTTGAGAAAAGTACCAAAGGTTCCACCGCTAATTCTTCAGCAAAATCTTTAGGCGTGGCATGTTGTTGTGTATCGAAGTGTTGAAACGCTTCACGCCAATTTTGACCCTCTAGTTTGCCGTAATTACGTTCTCGTAAGTCAACATCAATCTGAATAGTGAGTGATAACTCTTGAGCCAGTGGGGTAGCGGTTTGAATGGCGCGTTTTAAATCACTGGTATAAATACGTGTCAGCTTTAGACCATGCTTTTCATATAGTTTTTGCAAATAGTCGTTTTGTAAGTACTTTCTAAGATGTTCAGCCTGCTGTTTGCCAGTCTCATTTAAGCTAATATCAGACCAACCTTGTAAACGTTGCAAAGCATTCCAATCCGTCTCACCATGACGGATAATGAGTAAGTCAGTGCTACGTCCGGACATGATCACTCCTCGTTATGGGTTCAAAACAGGCTTCATTCTATCACTTCAAAGCGCACAGGAGTAGTGAAGCCTCATGCTAAAATTACTGGCACAAATTATGTTTTTAACTCTATGTAAGGGGAGTCTCATGACGGACAAGGATCAAGCCACGTCGGATGAAGCAGTGGGTTTCGGCTATAGTGGTGAGGAAAGTGTAAGCTCAGCCTCGGGGCAGCCAGTGGGCGAGGAGTCGACTGCACACACGCCGGAGACAGCCGCTTTCTTTCCTAAGTGGCGTTTAGTACCAAATTTACAACCCGGGCAGATGATTGCACCAGATGAGCGCTTGCCGATGGGGCAGTCCGTTGTGATGGGTGTGCAGCACGTGGTGGCGATGTTTGGCGCCACGGTATTGGGCCCCTTATTGATGGGCTTTGATGCCAACTTAGCGGTATTAATGTCAGGTATTGGTACCTTAATCTTTTTCTTTTTGGTTAAGGGCCAAGTGCCCAGTTATTTGGGTTCTAGCTTTGCCTTTATTGGTGGGGTGGTGTCAGTTACTGCCTATAGTGGCTCAGGCTTAAATGCAAATATCGGGGTTGCCTTGGGAGCGATCATTATTTGTGGTTTGATCTACACGCTCATTGGTTTAGTGATTTGGCATTTTAATGCCAAGGGCAGTGCCGCGGCGGTGATTGAGAGGCTGATGCCGCCCGTGGTCACAGGTGCTATTGTCGCGGTGATTGGTTTAAACCTTGCCCCAGTGGCTGCCAAAGGGGCGATGGCGAGTGGTAGCACTTATGATGCCGTAATGGCGATCGTAACCATGACCAGCGTTGGCTTAGTGGCTGTATTTACGCATGGCATGCTGCAACGCTTATTAATTTTGGTCGGTTTGGTCTTATCTTATTTATTGTATTACGTGTTTAGTAATCTACTCGGCTTTGGTACACCGGTGGATTTGAGTGCCGTGGCCGCAGCGCCTTGGTTCGGTATACCAACTTTCTATCAGCCGGAATTTCAATTGTCTGCCATCACCGTTATTGCGCCCGTGGCAATTATTTTGGTTGCTGAAAACTTAGGTCATATCCGTGCGGTTAGTGCTATGACGGGTCGTAATTTAGACCAGTATTTAGGTCGTGCCTTTGTGGGCGATGGGGTAGCAACCATGGTGGCGGCTTCTGTCGGTGGTACCGGTGTGACGACTTATGGTGAAAATATCGGTGTGATGTCGGTGACGCGTATTTACTCCACCCTGATTTTTGTGATTGCGGCGATCTTCGCAATTATCTTAGGTTTTTCACCAAAATTTGGTGCCTTAATTCATAGCGTACCGGCACCTGTTTTAGGTGGGGTTTCAGTGGTTGTGTTTGGCTTGATTGCGATTGCTGGGGCGCGTATATGGGTGATTAATCGGGTGGATTTTTCGGATAACCGTAATCTGATTGTGGCAGCCATTGCGGTTATTTTAGGTGCGGGTAATTTTACGATTGAATTAGGATTTTTTAAGTTTGAGGGGATTGGTACCGCCACCTTTGGTGCTATTTTACTGTATCAGCTTTTAAGTCTTAAGCGTGACAATAAGAAATCATAGTTTCATGATGATGAGTACTTGATTTTTAAGAACTTTTTAAGCATAATAGAGTTAACTCTTCCCCGACTGTGTTGGTCGGGGTTTTATTTTTAGGCGCCCTTATATTGCCATTGAGGTGATGATGTTGGGGCGCTCTTTTAATTGTATTTTGGGTAGAGGTAGATCATGTCAGGTATTCCTTTAACTGTTGCTGGCGCGAAGCGCCTTAATGATGAACTAGCTAATTTAAAAACGGTTGAGCGACCTGCTGTTATTGAAGCGATTGCTGTTGCTCGTGCACATGGCGATCTTTCTGAAAATGCAGAGTATGATGCAGCGCGTGAGCGTCAGAGTTTTGTTGAGGGGCGTATCAAGGAGCTTGAAAGCGTTTTATCGGCAGCAAATATCATTGATCCCGCCACCTTAGATGCAGGTGATCGGATTGTGTTCGGCGCCACGGTTGAGTTGGAAGACTTAGATACAGGTGAGCAGCTGAAGTATCAAATCGTGGGTGATATTGAATCAGATATTCGTCAAAATCTGATTTCCGTTTCCAGTCCCGTTGCTCGTGCCCTCATCGGTAAGCACGAGGGTGATGTAGTGACTGTGATGGTACCCTCTGGTGAGCGTGAATTCGAGATCTTATTAGTCGAGTATCTGTAAGTCTTAAAATCTCGTCTGTAAGCTTCGGCGATTAATTTCAAATTATAAAATCCTCTCAACGGTAAGCGCTGAGAGGATTTTTAATGTTAAGTCGTACAATTAGATGCTATTTCTCAACGCGCATTGCTCGTATCTTTTCTACCTGTGAGGCACTGACGGCGCTAGCTTTGTTATTCCAACCCTTACGAATAAAGGTAGCTAATTCGGCCACCTCTTCGTCATCTAAGCGCCAAGCAAAATCTGGCATCCGAAGTCTGGCGGGGCGTAGTTCGGTTGAGGGGAGCTCTGCACCGTGCAAGAGGATGTTAATCAACGAGGTTGGATTATCCGCAATCACAATGGAGTTGCCATCCAGTTTAGGAAAAATTTCTGGCGCTCCCTTACCGTCTACAAAGTGGCATCCTACGCAGTTATCCAGATATAGGCGCTTTCCTAAATCTAACTTCGGATCGGCCTTGCTCAACTCAAGCTCAGTGGCAGTTTTCTCGTTTTCCTTTACCTTGAGGGCGGTGGTGCTTGGATGATCTTGATTAAGATGTTTTAAATAGATGGCCATCGCTAACGTATCATCTTCACTTTGGAATTGCAGTGCATCCTCAACGGTGACAGCCATACTGCCGGTGGCAGTGGCGTGTTCATTACGTCCCGTGCTAAGGAATAAACGTAAATCTTCTACTGACCATTTAGCGATTGCGCTGTGCTTACCGTGTAGCGCTGGCACCGTGAAACCACCCATTTCTGCGCCAGTCAAAAATGATTGACTACGTTCATCAATGCCTTTTTGACCCATCGTGCTATTTCTCGGACTGTGACAGGCGCCACAGTGACCAACGGCTTGTACAAGATAAGCACCGCGCACGAGCAGTTGATTATCACTTGTCGGTGCAGTGAAACCCGGTTTTTCAAGATTAATCCATTTCCATAGTCGAATACCCCAACGTTGATTGAACGGGAAGTTCATCTCCGGCTCAAGGTTTGGCGCATTAATGGCTTCTACCTCTTCTTGAAAATATGCGTACATGGCGCGAATATCTTCTTCGCTCAATTTTCTATAGTTTTCATAAGGCATTGCTGGGTAGAGATGCTTGCCGTCATTGCGTAAACCGTCATAAAGTGCGGCCCGGAACTCGTCTAAACTGTATTTTCCTATACCGTGTTCTTCGTCTGGTGTAATATTTGTCGAATAAATAGTACCCATATCAGTGTCAATGGCCCTACCACCTGCAAAGGGCTTGCTTGGATCAGAGGTGTGACAGCTCAGACAGTTACCAATTACTGCCAAGTATTTACCAGTCGCAAGATCGGCTTGGTAATTCTCGTCGACTTGTTGCTGTGGTTTAGTTTTCTTAGCAGGTATCAAGATTATTGCCGCTAGAGCGACAAGTCCCAAAATCATTAAAGCAATGAAGCTTTTTAATCGTCTGGACATACTTATTCTCCCTTAAACTAAAGGACGTGGGTCTTTAAGGTACTTGTCGATAATATGATGAGCCGCCCAATAAGCTAATGCTCCTACCAAGCCGGTTGGATTGTATTGAATGTTTTGTGGAAAGGCACTGGCGCCCATCACAAAGACATTATGTTGATCCCAAGCTTGTAAATACTTGTTTAAAGCAGAGTTTTTTGGGCTGTCACCCACAATAGCACCGCCCACATTGTGGGTGGTTTGATAGGGGCGTACATTATATTGAGCGCCTTCTTGCTTGAAGCTGGATTGCATCATATCCGGCTTCATCGATGTGGCAATTTCCTCCATTTTTTTACGCATAAATTGTGTCATGCGGATATCGTTAGGATGCCAATTAAAGGTCATGCGTAATAAGGGGCGTCCATGACGGTCTTTATAAGTAGGATCTAGATCCAAATAGAATTGCTTATAGGACATACAGGAACCATGCGAGGCAATACTCATTGAGTGCGAATACCACTCTTTAATAGCTGATTTCCAGCCGGCGCCCCAAGAGGGTGTGCCTTCAGGTAAGCGCATGCTACGGAGTGGTTGACCGTTATAAGTGCCAGATGAAATATAACTACCGCCGATAAAGCCTTCTTTGGCATAGTCAATATTATTGATTCCGAAATCATCAATCACCATACCGTTACTACCATTGCCGATGAACCAGTTAAAGTGTTCATCTTTAAAAAATAGACTGACGCCACCATTCATCTGATAGGAGTAGTTTTTACCGACCACACCGTCACCAGTGTGTGGGTTATAGGGCTGACCGATACCGGAAATCAGCATCAAATGTACGTTATGAATAGCGTAGGCGCAAAGTATAACTAAATCAGCTGGTTGAAAAACCTGCTCGCCACTTTCTTCATCAAAGTAGGTTACGCCAGTGGCTGTTTTGCCGTCTTCAGCCAGTTCAATTTTCAACACTTCAGCATGAGTCTTATAGTGAAAGTTTGGTTTGCGTTTAAGTGCATCCAAAATCATGGTTTGTGGTGAGGATTTGGAATAGTTATAACAGCCATAGCGCTCACAGAAACCACAGAAGTTACAGGGTCCCATTTGCATACCGTACTCATTGACATAGGCTTGAGAAGCAATACCTGCTGGTCTGGGGAAGGGGTGATAGCCTAAGTCCGCCGCTGCTTTTGCAAACTTCATGGCATCATAGGTTTGTGGCAGGGCGGGCATTGGGTAGTTTCGGCTACGCGGTGCTTCAAAAGGATTGCCACCATTTTGCTTTTGTCCGCGAATATTCCCAGCTGTTCCAGATACACCGGCTACATATTCAAAGCGGTCAAAAAAGGGTTCTAATTCATCATAGCTGAAAGGATAGTCCTGAATCGTCATATCCTCAGGAATAATATCGACCCCAAATCTTTCCTCCACATAGCTACGCAGCTTCATTTCCTCGACCTGTGGTCGCCATGTATGACCGTTCCAGTGCATACCAGCACCACCTACACCGTTACCCGGTAAAAAGGAGCCAAGTACGCGGTATGGCAAGGCGGTCTCATCGAGTGAGCGACGTATCGTTAAGGTGGAGTTTTTAGGCTTTTGAGCGAAATTGAGGCGTATGCCGTATTTTAATTCATCAATTACCTTAGGATATTGAAAGTCGGGTACCGTATTTTGCTCGGGACCGCGTTCAAGGGCAATAATGTCCAAGCCCTGGTTAGCCAACTCCATACCTAAAATGGAGCCAGTCCAACCTAAGCCAACTATCACTACGTCTTTTTTAGGATTGGTACGTTTCATGATCTAGCCTCTCTCACCTGAAATTGAAACTGGGCCTAATGGGTAAGGCACATTGTGCTGATCTACCCATTCGGTAAATGCTGCTCTTGCACCTGGGAAGCCAATATGCTTCCAAGCCGCCAAGCCATAATTACCGCCATACATGGGGTCGGCAAAATAACCCTCTTTCGTGTTTTGCAGTAGTAATGAAAAAAATTCTTTTAGTTCAGATTTCAGACCAATCTCATTTGTTTGACAGGAGGTCAAAACACGGTCTTGAATATCCTCGCTTAATAGGGCGAATTTATTTGATTCATGCTGTTCACACCATTGATTGATATAGGTGATGGATTCACGATAAATTTCCGCTGGACTTAAGGGCGATTGAAAACCACGATCTAATTTAGCGTCGGGATAGTGTGGACCCTCCATATACCAATCAGCAGCTTTACCGAAATCGCCCGCCATTTGCAGATCAATAAAAACTGGTACCCGTGTTTCTAATGCACCAGGCCCTTCTCCCTCAGAGGGTATTAGTCTGGCACAGGCAGCTAAAATAAAGTCCCACTCCTCTTGATTGAAAAAGACGGGTTTATATTCATTTAACGGGGGAGGGGGCGAAATCTTAGCCTCAGCCGGAAGTGATACTGCAACAGTACCAGCACCGACCGCTTTTAGGAAATGGCGTCGCGATGGGGACCAATGTCTTGTAGGCATGGTTAAGCTCCTTGATTAAAACGAAGAAACACTTTCTATGAGGATTATCTAAGGAATTGTGGTGATACTAATCCTCAGCATGAAACGCTAAATAGTGATTGTCAAGGCAGCTAATTATAAGTTGCTCTTAAAAGAGGCGTTTTGTTAGGGTGATAACTAAGGTTTTAAGGGAAAATACGGAGAAGCTAATGTAAAGAAAACAACAATCCTCTCACATAATGTGAGAGGATTGAGTCAAAGAAGTGGATTCAATAAATCATCAAAGCGCAGCCAATTTAAAAGCGCTAATCCATGCGACGGCGCCCAGCTCTTAAACTCAAAGCGCTAGAAGGGCGGCGACGAGTGGAGGGGGTAGTTTTGCTGGCACCGCTAGTGTTACGGCGATTGAAAAAGGCCTTAGCAATTTCGCGGTTGCTTTCAGCTGTCTTAGGCTTTGACTGTTTGAATGGGCGATTGAGCTTTTTGCCCTCGGCAGCGATGCGCTTAGGGGTATAGGTCTCCCCCGCTTTGCGATAACTGCGTTGGTTCTGCGGCGCAAATTCATCATAAGGCTCGGTATCAATGACGGATTTACCGGGACGGTATAAAATCAATATCTTACCTAAATGGTGAATGTTGGCACACGACAAGGTTTCACAAATTTGATCGAGCATATTGCTGCGCTCTTCGCGCTCGTCTGATGCAACCCTAACTTTAATCAGGCTATGCGCCGTTAGGTTACGATCGATCTCTTTTAATACGCTCTCAGTGAGTCCGTTGTCACCGATTTGGACCACGGGCTTGAGTGAATGAGCCGCAGAACGTAGCGCACTACGTTCCTTAGAAGTTAGTTCAAGAATAGACATAGGAATGATTGGCAATGGCCAAAAAGAAATTTTCCAAAAACTGGATTCATCAACATATTAATGATCCATACGTAAAGCTTGCTCAGCAAAAAGGCTATAGAGCAAGGGCTGCATTTAAGCTTATCGAGATTTTAGAGACAGAAAAGCTAATGCGTCAAGGGGATATTATAGTAGACTTAGGCGCCGCACCCGGCAGTTGGTCGCAGGTTGCGCGAGAAAGATTAGTGACGCCATCGGGTGAGCTAGATGGTCGTGTCATTGCGTTGGATCTGTTACCGATGGAGGAGATTGCTGGGGTTGAGTTCTTTCAGGGTGATTTTCGTGAGGATGAGGTCCTCCATGAACTTGAGCAAAGGCTGGATGGTCAACAGGTAGATTTAGTCATTTCTGATATGGCGCCCAATCTTTCTGGTGTGGGACCGGCGGATGCTGCTCGGATTCAACACGTTTGTGAATTGGTGTTGGAATTTGCCATTGCGCATTTAAAGCCTGAAGGTGCGGTGATTGTTAAGGCCTTTCATGGCAGTGGCTTTTCTCAGATTGTGGAGCTTTTTAAACGCCATTTTAAGCGTGTTGTGGAGCGTAAGCCCAAGGCCTCACGCGATCGTTCGGCAGAAACTTTTTTAGTTGCGAAGGGTCTTAAGGAATCCTAATGCGGATTTTTAATTAGCAAATTGCTTGAGATATCGTTTTTTACCCCCACTATAATACGTTAGAATAAAGCATGCTCAATAAAAAGCGGCTTGTCTTTATCTCAAGCTTACGATTTGCTGTATTTATTGACGCAGTGTTTTATTATTATCAGATTCGGTTTTTTTGGAGTACCATGCCTTGAATAATTCCTTTTCGAAATTTGCCATCTGGGCGATCATTGCGATGGTCCTATTTACGGTCTTTAGGCAGCTTGATACACCTTCAGTGCCTATGGATACGGTGACTTATTCGCAATTTTTGGAAGATGCAAAGCAAGGTAAGTTATCTAGAGTTGAAATCCAAGGTGATAAGCTGACAGTCACCCCGGCTAATGGTCGTACCTATTCGTTGACGGCGCCGCGCGATCTTTGGATGGTGAGTGATTTGATTCGTGATGGTGTGCAGGTGACGGCACGCCCACCTGAGCAGCCTTCTTTCTTCTTAAGTGCCTTACTCTCATGGTTCCCGATGCTTTTATTGATCGGGGTTTGGATCTTCTTTATGCGCCAAATGCAGGGCGGCGGCAAGGGCGGAGCCTTCAGCTTCGGTAAGTCCCGCGCTCGGATGTTGGATCAAAACAATAACCGTATCACCTTTGCCGATGTGGCAGGGTGTGATGAGGCCAAAGAGGAGGTGACCGAGATCGTTGAGTTCTTACGTGATCCGTCTCGTTTCCAGCGCTTAGGTGGTCGCATTCCTCGTGGTATACTGATGGTCGGTTCGCCTGGTACGGGTAAGACATTATTGGCAAAAGCCATTGCCGGTGAGGCCAAGGTGCCGTTCTTTACTATCTCAGGTTCTGACTTTGTTGAGATGTTCGTCGGCGTGGGTGCATCACGTGTTCGTGATATGTTCGAGACGGCTAAAAAGCATGCACCGTGCATTATCTTTATTGATGAGATCGACGCAGTGGGTCGTCAGCGTGGCGCCGGTGTTGGTGGTGGTAATGACGAGCGTGAGCAGACGCTGAATCAGTTATTAGTAGAAATGGATGGTTTCGAGTCAGGGCAGAGCGTGATTGTAATTGCCGCTACTAACCGTCCCGATGTACTCGATCCGGCCTTATTACGTCCTGGTCGTTTTGACCGTCAGGTGGTGGTATCTTTACCAGATGTACGTGGTCGTGAGCAAATTCTTAAAGTGCATATGCGTAAAGTGCATGTTGCGCCTAATGTCGATGCCTCAGTGATTGCACGTGGTACCCCGGGTTTTTCTGGCGCCGATTTAGCTAACTTGGTTAACGAAGCGGCCCTCTTTGCTGCTCGTCGTAACGGTCGCATGGTCGATATGGTGGACTTTGAGCAGGCCAAAGATAAAATCATTATGGGTGCTGAGCGCCGTTCGATGGTGATGCCGGAAGAGGAGCGTTTAAATACTGCCTATCATGAATCAGGTCACGCCTTGGTGGCGCGCTTATTACCCAAGACAGACCCGGTTCATAAAGTGACGATTATTCCGCGTGGACGTGCCTTGGGTGTTACCATGCAGTTGCCTGAAAATGATCGTTACAGCATGGATAAAGAGCGCTTACTCAATATGATTGCGGTTTTATTTGGTGGTCGTATTGCTGAGGAAGTCTTTATGAATCAGATGACCACTGGCGCCTCTAACGACTTTGAGCGTGCAACGCAAATCGCCCGAGATATTGTGACCCGCTATGGTATGACCGACTCTTTAGGGCCGATGGTGTATGCGGAAAATGACACCGATCCTTTCTTAGGCCGTCAAATGTCACGTTCTTCGCAAATGTCTGAAGCGACCATGCAAAAGGTGGATGCTGAGATTCGTGCCATTATTGATGAGCAGTATCAGGTGGCCCGTAAACTCATTGAGGACAACAAGGACAAGATGCATGCCATGGCCAAGGCCTTAATGGAGTGGGAAACCATTGATGCAGAGCAGGTCGAGGATATTATGCAGGGTCGTCCTCCGCGTCCCCCTAAGGTACCTGATCAGCCTTATGATTCTCAGCCACCGAGTGCGGGTAATGCACCGCAAACGGACAAGGCGGACGAGCAAAAAGAGGCTGAAGATAGTAGTAAAAGTGCTAAAGATAAAAAAGACAAAAAAGATAAAAAGGATGAAGATGGCGATAAGCCAGTAGAAGCACTTTAATATTTCTTTTTGTATTGAAGCACTGTAAGTTGTTTTTACAGTGCTTTTTTATTTCTCAACGCTCATATAAATAAGTAGTATCAATTTTATGTCTAAAACCTTTACATGCGGACGCTTTGTCCTTGATCTTTCTAGCCCCTTGGTGATGGGGATTGTTAATGTCACGCCGGATTCTTTTTCTGATGGGGGAGCCCAGTCAGAACAATTGGACTTGGCGATTGAACATGGTTTGAAGCTGGTGGCTGAAGGAGCGCAGATACTGGATATCGGTGGCGAATCCACCCGCCCCGGTAGCGACGCCGTCACGGTGGAAGAGGAATTGCGGCGAGTGTTACCAGTGATTGAAGAGCTTAAGGGTGCTGGCGTGCCTTTGTCCATCGATACTTTAAAGCCAGAAGTTATGCGGGCCGCATTAGACGCTGGCGCAGATATGATTAATGATATTTATGCCTTGCGTCAACCGGGTGCCCTTGAGGTGGTGAGTGCACATCCTAACTGTGGGGTTTGTATTATGCATATGGTGGGTGAGCCTAAAACAATGCAGCAAAATCCCCCAGATTATGATGGTAATATTACAGCGCATGTGAAGAATTTTTTACAAGAAAGAGCTGAGCTTTTGTTAAAATGCGGTGTTGAACCAAGTAGAATCATGCTTGATCCTGGTTTTGGCTTTGGTAAGACCGTCGCTCAGAATTATCAGCTTCTAAATGAACTGGCGGATCTTCAAAGTCTACATCTACCCTTACTAACAGGTTTATCGCGCAAATCAATGATTGGTGCGGTTACCAATAAACCGGCTCAGGATCGTTTGATTGGTAGTGTGGTGGCAGCCATCGCTTGCGCTGAGCGCGGTGCTGCCATTCTTAGAGTACATGATGTTGCTGAAACGGTTGAGGCATTAGCTGTTTGGCAGGCCATTCATCAGGGAGTAAATTAACCATGGCACGTAAGTATTTCGGCACCGATGGTGTGCGTGGTCGCGTAGGCGGCGCAGTAATTAACGCTGAATTCGCTTTAAAATTAGCCTATGCGGCGGGTCGAGTGCTAGCTAGTCAAGGCTTAGAAGAGGGTGATAGACCAACTGTTTTAATCGGCAAGGACACTCGTATATCCGGCTATATGCTAGAAGCGGCAATGCAAGCAGGCTTTGCTGCTGCCGGGGTGGATGTGCTACTAGCCGGCCCAATTCCTACCCCTGCGGTGGCTTATTTAACTCGCACCTTACGCTTAAATGCGGGCGTGGTGATTAGTGCCTCTCACAATCCTTATCATGATAATGGCATTAAGTTTTTCTCAGAAAACGGCTTAAAGTTACCTGACGAGATTGAGTTAAAAATTGAGGCACTGATCGATGAGGATATTAAGTACGAGGAGTCTGAGTCCATTGGTCGTGCGCGTCGCTTAAATGATGCCACCGGTCGTTATATCGAGTTCTGTAAAAGTAGCTTTCCTAACGACCTCAATCTTAGAGGGTTGAAAATTGTGGTGGATGCGGCGCATGGTGCAGCCTACCATGTAGCCCCTTACGTGTTTAAAGAGTTGGGTGCAACCGTGATCCCAATCGGCTGTAGTCCCGATGGTTTCAATATTAATCGTAATGTTGGTGCCTTATACCCAGAGCAATTGGTAGCGACGGTGAATGCGCAGCGCGCTGATTACGGCATTGCTTTGGATGGTGATGCGGATCGCATTCAGATGGTTGACTCTCGGGGTAATATTTACAACGGTGATGAGCTGTTGTATGCGATTATTCTTGAACGCATGCAGCACATGGAAATTAAAGGCGTTGCCGGCACCTTAATGACTAATTTTGGTTTTGAAAAGCGCTTAAAGGATTTAGGTATCCCCTTAGAGCGAGCTAAGGTGGGTGACCGGTATGTGCTTGAAGCCCTACACCAAAACGGTTGGTATTTTGGTGGTGAAAGTTCGGGCCATCTGTTGTGTTTAGATTGTCATACGACGGGTGACGGGATTATCGCTGCGTTGCAGGTGTTAACAGCGGTCGTGCGTAGTGGTAAAACGCTACGTGAGCTAACCCATGACCTAAAGATGTACCCACAGGTGATGATTAATGTGCCTCTTAAACCGGGCTTGGATTGGCAAAATCATGCTGAGCTTCAGCGGGTACGGGCAGAGGTAGAAGCCGAGTTGGGTGATAGGGGGCGAGTGCTGATTCGTGCCTCAGGTACTGAGCCTATTTTGCGCCTGATGGTGGAGGCTGAGACTCATGAACTGGCTAAGCGTGGTGTCGAACACCTGGCGGATGTCAGTTTAGACGCCTAGTAGTAGCACTCAGACTGAATCATATTTTTAAGCACAATGCCTTAACAGGGTTGTGCTTAAAATTTATAAAATTGAAAGAATTCTGTCAAATCTCTTTTGTATAATGTAAGCAGATGATCATGTCGTTAGCGTTGTTATCATCTTGTAAACTATATGTATTGTCATATTTTCCTGAGTTGATTCGTTAAGTGTTGAGGATAGTTAATATATGCAAGAGCTGATAGAGATTCCAAAGGACTTAAGTGCGCTTGACGGCCCTAGCTTGGTATTAGGTATTGCCAATACGCCGCAAGAGCTTGAGGCGGTTCAGCGACTGCGCTATGAGGTCTATACACAGGAGATGGGGGTCCATTTTCCAGAGGCAATTGACGGTCGAGATGTGGATCATTTTGATGAGTTTTGTCAGCACTTGATTGTGATGGACACCAAGGAGGGTAAGGCAGTAGGTACTTACCGTATTCTTAGTCCTCAAAAAGCAGTCGAGGCGGGTGGTTATTATTCCGAGTCCGAATTTGATTTAAGTGAGTTTGAGCATTTGCGCCCTGAGCTGAATGAATGCGGTCGTTCTTGTACCCATCCGGACTACCGTGATGGTGGTGTGATTATGTTGCTGTGGAGTGGTTTAGCCCAGTTTATGCGCTGTCATGGTTTGCGTTATCTTTTTGGTTGTGCCAGCGTCAGTCTCTTAGATGATGGAGTACAAGCAGCACAGGTTTGGCAGTTGGCTAAGCAGCAGCTTGAGGAGTATAAGGGACAGCCTAAGGTCACTCCACACCACCCATACCCAATCCATTTACTAGAAGAAAAGGCAGCCGGCGAGCGTATCAGTCAGTCACGTATGCCGGCCTTGATTAAGGGTTACTTAAAGCTTGGCGCCCGTATTTGCGGTGAACCTGCTTGGGACAAAGACTTTAATGCGGTGGATTTTCCGGTGATTGTGGATATTGAAAATATGGATCGTCGCTACCGACGCCATTTTGGTTTTGACTGATTGGCTTGATTTTAAAGTTAAAGCCACAAGCCTCCCACAGTTCTTTTTCGTGGCTCACCCAATAGTTCTTATATAAATCAATGGCTTCGCTTAATGTCTTGGTGTTTTTGGCTGACCCTCGAGGTTCAATGTTCAAGTGCTATGCAAAAGGTGACTTAAGTTTTGCAGGCACCTTTACTTTGAATTATTCGCAAATTTATTATCGTCTGTGATTAATGTTTGAGATTAAGTCTCAAAATAGATCGAATAAAAATTAATCTTATACTATAATGATAATGATTCTTATTCTTTCAGATTAAGTATTCACCAGTAAGCGCGTCGCTTTGAGCTAGTATCGGTCGTGTTTTGGTGAATATTATTTTTTATAGGTCTGTTTTCTGCATGAAACTTAATAAATTTTTCCTGAAGTTTTTAACTACAGCTTGTCTTATTGGTGGCGCATCAGCAGTTCAAGCTATTGAGATTAATACAGCACAAGGTCCAGTCACTTTCGACCAAACGGTCGGTGACAATGTCGCCGTCTATGAGCTTGCGGCTATGGATACACTTCAGGCATTGGGCGTTAAACCTAAGGGGATTCCTTCTACGATCTACGTTGATTATTTGGCAGACGCTAAGAGCGCAGATGCAGTTGAAGTAGGTACATTATTTGAGCCTGATTTAGAAGCCCTGAACCGTCTTAAGCCTGAAGCAATTATTATTGGTGGGCGTATGGCACCTAAAGCAGATGCTTTAGCTAAAATTGCCCCTGTCGTTGATCTAACTAATACAGGCGTTTCGGTTGATAACTCGCAAAAATTATTAGCTGAGTTAGGCAAGTTATTCAATAAAGAAGAGCGTGCTGCAGAGTTGCAAAAAAGCTTAAACGATGAATTGGCTTTAACTAAAGAGATTGTAAAAGGCCAAGGCAGGGCATTGATGATTTTGGTTAATGGTACCAAGATTGCTTCTTATGGTGTCAATTCGCGCTTTGGTTATTTATTTAATGATTTTGGTTGGGAAGCAGCTGATAAGACTGAAAGTAGTGCACGTCATGGTAATCCAATTTCATTTGAGTTTATTCGCGAAAACGACCCTGATTGGCTAATTGTGATGGACCGAACATCAGCAGTGCGGGCCAAAGGTGATAACGCCCAGACTGTGCTTGATAATGCGCTTCTTAGAGAGACTCAAGCTTTTAAAAATAACCACATCATCTATTTAGATGTTTCATCTTATTTAGCTTCAGGTGGCTATCAACAAATGATGTTAGAGCTTAAACTATTACGTGATGCTGTGCAAAAAGCTAAAGCTCAATAAATCCCCCTGTTTTTAATTATCCTGCAGCACTTCAGGCCGAATTTAGGTCTGAAGTGCTTTTTAGGGTAGTGATAGAGAGCGAAATAACAATAAAAAATGACCAAGTCTTTACTAGTAATAATAAGCTTTATTGTTTTAATTATAGTTAGCCTATTTGTTGGGGTGAGTCAAGTCTCATTCGAACTGCTTCTACGAGATGCGGCGGCGCGTGAGGTTTTTTTCGCTAGCCGGATTCCTCGAACGGCGTCAGTGGTTTTGACGGGTATGTCAATGGCTAATGCGGGACTGATTATGCAGATGCTGATGCGTAATCGTTTTGTAGAACCTTCCATGACTGGTACCACACAAGCAGCGACACTAGGTATTTTGTTAATGACCTTGTTAGTGCCTCAGAGCAGTGTGTTTTTTAAAATGTTAATTGCCTGTGTAGCTGCGATTATCGGTTTGGCGGGCTTTATGGCAATTGTCAGAGTATTACCACCGACTGCTAAGCTATTAGCGCCGCTGGTTGGGATGATTTATGGTGGTGTGCTTGGTGCCGTCGCAACATTTATTGCCTATGAATATGACATGATGCAGTATTTGATCGCTTGGTTTATCGGTGACTTCTCGAGTGTCGTGGTAGGGCGTTATGAGTTGTTGTGGATTACTGCTTGTCTCTGCATTATTACGTTTTTATATTCTAATCAATTCACCATTGCTGGACTGGGCAAAGAAATTAGTACTAATTTAGGTTTAAACCATCATGTGGTGACCACGATAGGCCTATTGATAGTTGCTGTTATTTCTGCCATTGTCGTGGTGACTGTTGGTGCTATACCTTTTGTGGGATTGGTAGTACCCAATATCGTCAGTCGTATCATGGGCGATAATGTCCGCAAGGTCCTACCTTGGAATATGTTGTTTGGTGGAGCCTTGGTATTAGCATGTGATATTGCTAGCCGTATCATTCAATATCCTTATGAGATTCCGGTGGGTACCATTATTGGTATCGTTGGTACAATCCTTTTCCTTTATCTTTTATATGCACGTCCCATTCGTGCACGTAAACGCTATGCAGACGCGTAAGTTACTATTATTAATGTGCGGAGCTTTATTAGTTTCGATGACATTATTTATGACCGTAAAATCAGGTGGACACTGGGATTTTGTGTTGGGTTTTAGGGGAGGCAAGTTAGTTGCGCTTTTGGTTGTTGCTTACGCAATTTCTATTTCAACGGTGCTATTTCAAACCATCACGTCAAACCGTATTTTAACGCCCTATATTATGGGTTTTGATGCCTTGTATTTATTAATCCAAACAGTATTAATTTTTACTTTTGGTGGTATAGGCTATGTGGCACTAGGTCATGTCTATAAGTTTGGTTTTGAAATAGGCATCATGTTGTTTGCGTCCTTAGTCATGTTTTCAACCTTGTTTTTAAAAGCTCAGGACGATTTATATCGGATGGTTTTAACTGGGGTGATATTAGGCGTATTGTTCCGTAGCTTAACTACCTTTTTACAGCGTGTTATTGACCCTGAAGAGTTTGCGGTCGTACAGTCTGTGTCCTTTGCTCAGTTTAATGTTATCCGCATGGATTTGCTAAGTGTCAGTCTGGTGATAGTCGCTATTGTGAGTTTGATTATTTGGCGCTATCGCTATGAGTTGGATGTGATCGCTTTGGGTCGAGACCATGCAATTAATTTAGGTGTGAACTATAAGTTCTCCATGGTATTGATACTGTTTTTAATTTCGGTGTTAGTTTCTATTTCAACTGCTTTGGTTGGTCCTGTTAGCTTCTTTGGCTTGTTGGTATCAGGTATCGTCTATCCATTGATGAAGACGCATCGTCATGCTGTATTAATTCCGGCTGCTTTCCTCATCGGATCATTAATTTTAGTTACCGGCCAATTGATATTTGAGCATTTCCTAGGTATGCAAAGCGTACTTAGCGTAGTGGTTGAATTTCTGGGTGGTATTGTGTTTATTATATTTTTACTCAGACGCAAAGCGTTGTGATAGTCCAATGATTACAATCGATCAGGTATCGTTTCAAATCCGTGGCACGGAGATTTTAAAAAATATTAATCTTGAGATCCCTAAAGGCGGAATTACCGCCTTAGTAGGACCTAATGGTGCTGGTAAATCGACATTGTTTTCTTTAATGTCTCGCTTAAATGAGTTTGAGCAAGGCAAGATCAGCATTGACGATATGGATATTAGTAAAACACCGAGTGATGAAATGGCCAAGAAAATTGCTATTTTGCGTCAAGAAAATAGCATCACTAGTCGTATCATGGTTAAAGAAATGTTAATGTTCGGGCGCTATCCTTATCACAAGGGACGTCCCACGGAAGAGGATCGGGCCATTGTTGAAAACACCTTGAGACGGTTTGACTTGTATGATTTACGTGGTCGCTACTTAACTGAGCTCTCAGGTGGTCAGCGTCAGCGAGTTTTGGTTGCGATGGTTTTTTGTCAAAGCACCGATTATCTACTATTAGATGAACCGCTTAATAACTTGGATATGTATCATTCGCGCCAGCTCATGCGCCAGTTACGACATATTGCGGATGAACATCAACGCACAATTATTGTGGTTTTGCATGATGTTAACTATGCTTCAGCTTATGCTGACTCAATTATTGGTCTGAAGCAGGGCGAGTTAGTATTGCATGGTAAACCACGTGACGTGCTTAACTCTGACAATCTAGAAAAACTTTTTGGTGTGGATGCACAGGTAGTTGATGTCAATGGACATAATATGGTGATGCATTATCTGTAGCGTGAGCTAAATCGCTATTGCTTAAGCGAGCTGTTATCAATACTTAAAATTTAAACTGTTTTTTTCGTTTAAATCATTTCCTCTCATATTAGTCACGGCTAATCACATCCATCTCATACTCACGATCATAAAGCCATAGGCAAAAAAATAGCCCAAGCAATAAAATATCTGATTGCTTGGGCTCTAACACTTAATGTCCTAGCGTGGATTTATTTCATTTTATCTAAGAAATCACCCGTAAGGAATTTTAAGTTATTTAAACCGCCTGTGATAACGTACCAACGCGCTGGGTCAACATAAACCACGCGACCGTTTTTAAAGGCGGATGTTTGGCTTAAGTCGGGATGCTCAGCAAGCGTTTTCTCACCGGCATTTTCACCGCCATTAATGGCTGCTCTATCGAAAACGATAAGCCAATCAGGGTCAGCTTTGGCAATCTCTTTGATTTGCTGTGCACGCTTCGCAGCAGCGGCCTTAGCTTCTGGGCTATCTGGCGCTGGTCTTGTAGCAGGAGCGGCAAGTTCTTCTGCTGTTTTAGCTGGTAGCACGGATTCCAAGCCTGTTAACTCATAGACAAAGCCAAAACGGTCACCAACAACGTGTGGGATGATATTGCCATTCATGACAAAAAGGAAAGCACCCGTTTTACCAGCGTTTAATTTTTGTAAGTCAGCAATGTCTTTATCAATATTGGAAAGACCTTCTTCGGCTTTTTTTGTTTTGTCAAACGCAGCAGCCAAACGTAAAGTATTAGTACGGAAGTCGGCTAAAAATTCTGGGTTGCGGTTAGTTAGATTTGCAACAGGGGCAATTTTCTCAAGCTCTGGAATAGCAGAGGCAGAACGACCACCGGCAAAGATTAGATCAGGTTTTAAGGCTTTTAGTGCTTCATAATCAGGTTCAAATAATGTACCAACCTTGGGTGCTTCAGCAAATTTTGCTAATTCATCTTTGTAGTTAGACTTTGGTACACCTACTGCTTCAATGCCTAGTGCATTTAAGCTGTCAAGAATTGATAAGTCATAGCTGACAATGCGTTCTGGTGTTTTGTCACCGTTGATGGTGCCAGTAGTATGTTCCAATTCAAAGGCCAAGCTTGGTGCGGCTATGGCTAATGTGGCTGTTAAGGTCATTATTTGAAAGATTTTTTTCATCATCATCCTTTTAAATTGAGATAGCGATAAGTTGCTAAAAAATTACTAGATTAAGTCGACTTAAGTTGAAATTAAATGCGACGGTTAACATCATAGTTGATTTTAAGGTGAATGAGAACGGTTATTATTCTTATTTTGATAAATTTTTAAGAATTAAAACGTTAATACTAAAAACTTCTACCTGTTATCTGCTTATCACAGTAAGCTAGCCTTGTTTTATTTAGGGCTTAGTGATGTGGTATTGAATAGCAAAGCAACCGCATTCAACATGATTCGATGTCACCCTACACACCGTATCCAATCCATTGACTAGAGGAGAAGACGGCCGGCGAGCGTATCAGTCAGTCGCGTATGCCGACCTTGATTAAGGGCTACTTAAAGCTTGGCGCCCGTATTTGCGGCGAACCTGCTTGGGGTAAAGACGTTAATGCGGTGGATTTTCCGGTGATTGTGGATAGTGAGAAGATGGATCATCGCTAGCGACGCCATGTTGGTTTTGACTGATTGGCTTGATTTGAAAGTTAAAGCCACAGGCCTCCCACAGCGCTTTTTCATTCGTTAGACTGAATTCGGTCAGTGGGTGATTTTCAAGCCAGCGCTTACCGATAGTAAGCGTGATATCCTTAGCTTCAATTTTAAGCGCCAAGTTTTCCATATGGATGGCTTGACGTTTGCGTAAAAATATTAGCGCTAAGCGTATACATAGGATGGCTTGCCATTCTTCATCGGCTAATGACTTGATATCGCTTTTGTTTAACTTGCCTTGCGACTCAAGATTCAGGCGCGCCATAATCGTTTGTTCATCTTTGGAGAAACCCGGCATATCTGCATGTTGTAACACATAGGCAGAGTGGCGATGATAGGAGGATTGGGCGATGCTTAAACCGATTTCATGCAGATCACACGCCCATTTAAGTAGCAAATGCATATCATGGGGCCAGCTTTCTTGCGCTTCCTTGCTAAGCGTTAAGGCAGACTCATAAAAAGCACTCGCTAGTTGACGCACTCGCAGAGCTTGCTTAGTATCCACCCGATAGCGGTGCATATATTGAGCCACGGTACCGGCACGAATATCGGCAGCTGATTTACGACCCAGCATATCATACAGTACACCCACTCGGAGTGCGCCATCACCCTGGTTCATCTGCTTGATTTTCAGTTCTTTAAAGGCGGCCATCATAATGGCTAAGCCTGCAGGTAGTACTTCAATACGATCAGTTTTGAGATCGAGTAGCAGCGGCGAGTTGGCTGAACCGGTTTTAATCAAGATACGCTTTAGCTTCTCCATACCCTCCATCGTAATGCCGCGTTCAGAAAAACCTGAAGCCTGTAATACGGCTACTAAGGCTTTAGCCGAACCGGAGGAACCAAAGGCCTCGGCCCAACCCATATTGCGGTAGCTTTTACTCAATACCTGGATTTGGTTGCGTGCATTAATCTCCGCTTGTTTAAATGCTTTGGCGCTGACCATACCGCCAGGGAAATAAAGCTTGGTAAATGAAACGCAACCGATAGGTAAGGACTTAACCAGCAAGGATTGAAAACCCTTGCCAATAATAAACTCCGTCGAGCCGCCGCCAATATCAATCACTAAGCGGTTTTTATCGGATAAGGGCAACTCATGCGCCACCCCGGAGAAAACCAAACGCGCTTCCTCTGGACCGGACACCACCTCTATAGGAAAACCTAGCGCAGCTTCAGCGCGTTGTAATAATACATTGCGATTTTTAGCAACCCGGAAGGTATTGGTCGCAACCGCGCGTACTTGGTGTGGATGGAAATTTTGAATGCGCTCAGCAAAGCGTTGTAGTACACCAACTGCTCGCTCAATCGCTTCGTCACTGAGTACCTTGTCCTCATCTAAGCCGGCTGCTAATCGCACGGTTTCCTTTAAACGGTCAATGGCGAAGATATAAGACTCACCATTGCGCTCCTCAATGCGTCCAACGGTCAATCGAAAGCTGTTAGAACCTAAGTCTACAGCAGCTAGTAAGTTATTATTTTCCATAAAAATCGGATCTTATAATGATGTCATTATTGTACCTAAGAAATAATGGCTTAAGAGACAATAAGTGAAGTATTTAAACGACAAACTAAATGATGATAGAGGGCGCACGTGATGTCATATTCTTGTCATATATGCTTTGTACAATTCCTTATGTAAAGTGAAACACCATGGTATGTTATTTACCCAATAATTTACCAACTTACCTAATCTGATATCAACAAAGGATGATCATGTTAAAACAAGCTTTTTCTCGCGTTACTTTAGCAGTTGCTCTTGGTGCCGCTGCGTTTTCTGTACAAGCAGCTGCTGTAACAGGTGCTGGCGCTTCTTTCCCTTATCCAATTTATGCTAAGTGGGCTGCTGAGTATAACAAAGCAACCGGTAATCAGGTTAACTATCAGTCAATCGGTTCTGGTGGTGGTCAGCAGCAAATTATTGCTAAGACAGTTGATTTCGGTGCTTCTGATGACCCATTATCAGCTGAAAAATTAAAGGATAATAATTTACTTCAGTTCCCGGCCGTTATCGGTGGTACAGTACCTGTGATTAACGTTGATGGTATCAAACCGGGTGAGTTAAAACTAACAGGTGAAGTATTAGCTAATATCTACTTAGGTAAAATCACTAAATGGGATGATGCTGCTATCGTTGCATTAAATGATGGCTTAAAACTTCCTAACGCTGACATTATCGTAGTTCATCGTTCTGATGGTTCTGGTACTACTTTCGGTTGGACTAACTACTTATCTCAAGTTTCTTCTGAGTGGAAAGAAAAAGTAGGTGAGGGTAAAGCCGTAAAATGGCCTGTTGGTCAAGGCGGTAAAGGTAACGAGGGTGTTGCTGGTTATGTGCGTCAATTAGCTAACTCTATTGGTTATGTTGAGTACGCTTACGCTAAGCAAAACAACTTGTCATGGACTCAATTACAAAACCGTGATGGTAAGTTTGTACAGCCTGAGCAGACTGCATTCGCTGCCGCTGCTGCTAACGCCGACTGGAAATCTGCTCCTGGTATGGGCGTAGTGCTTAACCAAGAGCCAGGTGCTGAGTCTTGGCCTATTACTCAAGCAACATTCATCTTATTGCACAAAACAGCTGATAAGCCTGAGCAAACTAAAGCCGTGATGGAGTTCTTTGACTGGGCTTGGGCAAATGGTGGCAAATTAGCTTCTGAGTTAGACTATGTGCCGCTTCCTAAGGAAGTAAGTGATGAGGTTCGCGGACTTTGGGCTTCGGAAGTTAAAGCAGCTGACGGCTCTGCAGTTTGGTCTAAATAATTATTAAGTACTTATTTAAGCTAATCTGAAATGATAGGGTTAAGTACCCCGCAAAGAAATTGGGGTAACACTTAACGATAGGAGTCGGGCAGTAGATGTTATAATTTGCTGTCCGACTTTTTGCATTGCAGTTGTAATAAATCTTAAATAAGTTGTAGTGATTGTTATTAAGCTAAGGATTTACGTCTTATACTGGATTGCTAATGTCGACATATTCCGAGACTATTAATAATAGTAGGTCTTCAACCCCAACTAAAGAGGCTACGGTGTCGAAGAGTTTACCACCTTCCCCCAGCAGACGCGGTTTTGCGCTAGCGGATATGATATTTGCTAATGCAGCCCGTTTTTTTGCGTTTTTTGTATTTATTTTATTAGCGGCGATTATGCTATCGTTAGTTTACGGTAGCTGGGATTCGCTCAAGGCTTTCGGTGTTTCCTTTTTGTTTAGCACCGAGTGGAATCCGGTACAAAATCAATATGGTGCTGTGGTGCCTATTATCGGTACCTTAGTGACCGCAGGTATTGCCTTGGTGATTGCAGTGCCGGCATCTTTCGGTATTGCAATGTTCCTAACCGAGTTGGCGCCCACCTGGATTAAGCGCCCATTAGGCATCGCCGTGGAAATGTTAGCAGCGATTCCTTCCATTATTTATGGTATGTGGGGTCTGTTTGTCTTCGTCCCCTTATTCCAAAAGTATATTCAAGTACACTTGATCAGTTTTTTTGCGCCGATTCCGGTATTAAACCAGTTGTTCGCTGGACCGCCGATGGGTATTGGTTTATTTACTGCCGGTTTGATTTTATCCATTATGATCATTCCTTACATTGCTTCGGTCATGCGTGATGTGTTTAGCGTGGTACCACCCATGTTTAAGGAATCTGCATACGGTCTTGGGGCAACGACTTGGGAAGTGATGTGGCGAGTTGTTTTGCCTTATACCAAAGGTGGTGTGATTGGCGGCATTATGCTGGGTTTAGGTCGTGCACTTGGTGAAACTATGGCAGTTACTTTCGTGATTGGTAATGCCTTCCGTTCACCGAACAGTATCTTTGCACCATCTAACTCCATTGCTTCAGCCATTGCTAACGAGTTTAATGAGGCCTCTGGCTTACAGTTAGCCGCATTAATTGAATTGGGCTTGATTTTATTCTTGATTACAACCGTTGTTCTCAGCTTATCGCGCTGGATGTTGTATCGCATGAATAAAGGCCAAGGAACTAAGACATAGTGAGTGATCAGATGATTTCTACTGTTTCTACCGCTTCCCCTAAACCGCTAGAGTCGGTTTTACATAATGGGAACAAAATTTATAAAAAACGACGCACCATTAACCGCGTGATGTTGACCCTCTCTTTAATTACTTTAGTCTTTGGTCTATTCTGGTTATTCTGGATTATAGGCACCTTATTAATTAAAGGCGGCGGTTCTTTATCATTCGATCTCTTTGTCGAGTCTACCCCCGGTCCTGGCGGTCAGGGTGGTTTAGCGAATGCCATCGTTGGTTCGGTGATGATGTCTGCAGTCGCGACTGCTATCGGTACACCGATTGGTATTTTGGCCGGTACCTATTTGGCTGAATATGGTGATCGCGGTTGGTTAGCCCCGGCAACTCGCTTTTTAAATGATGTGTTGTTATCGGCACCGTCAATTGTTATCGGTTTGTTTATTTACTCCATTTATGTGTCACAACTCGGTCACTATTCCGGTTGGGCAGGTTCTTTAGCACTGGCTATTTTGGTGATTCCGGTGGTGGTAAGAACAACCGATAATATGTTGCTATTAATTCCTAATAGCTTACGCGAAGCCGCGGTAGCGCTTGGCTGTCCTAAGTATCGCATGATTTTATCAATTTGTTATCGTGCTGCTTTATCAGGCATTATTACCGGTGTGTTATTGGCGATTGCGCGTATTTTAGGTGAAACAGCACCGTTGCTATTTACCGCCTTAAACAACCAGTTTATGTCCTGGAATATGAATCAGCCAATGGCAAACTTACCGGTGACAATTTACCAGTTTGCTGCCAGTCCGTTTGATGACTGGAATCAATTAGCTTGGGCAGGTGCAACCTTTATTACCCTATTGGTTTTAGGTCTAAATATTGTTGCCCGTTTAGTAACCCGCTCGAAGTAATATTAGTCAAGATTATAGGATTTAAAAATGGACACTGTAGCACCAGCAAAAATCAGCCAAGCTGAATTAGATTTAGTTTCTCCTGAGGATACTAAATTAGAGGTTAAGAACTTAAACTTTTATTACGGTAAGTTCCACGCCATTAAGAATGTGAATATGCGTATTGCTCGCAACAAGGTTACCGCATTTATCGGCCCCTCTGGTTGTGGTAAATCTACCTTGTTGCGTACCTTTAACCGCATGTTCGAGCTTTATCCAGGTCAGCGCGCTGAGGGTGAGCTTAATTTAGATGGTGAGAATTTATTAACCAGTGAGACGGATATTTCATTATTGCGTGCCAAGGTTGGTATGGTTTTCCAAAAACCCACACCATTCCCAATGAGCATCTATGATAATATCGCCTTCGGTGTGCGCTTATTTGAAAATTTAAGTAAACCAGAGATGGATGAGCGTGTTGAGTGGGCTTTACAAAAAGCAGCGCTGTGGACTGAGGTTAAGGATAAATTAAGCCAGAGTGGTCATAGTTTATCCGGTGGACAGCAGCAGCGTTTATGTATTGCTCGCGGTATTTCTGTTAAACCAGAGGTATTGCTACTGGACGAACCTTGTTCGGCGCTAGACCCGATTTCCACTGTAAAAATCGAGGAGCTAATCACTGAACTTAAAAAGGACTACACCGTTGCTATCGTAACTCACAATATGCAGCAGGCGGCACGTTGTTCTGACTACACTGCTTATATGTACCTAGGTGAGCTCATCGAGTTCGGTGAAACCAGTCAGATGTTTGTTAAACCCCGTCGTAAAGAAACGCAGGACTATATTACCGGTCGTTTTGGTTAATAATTCCTCAGGGTTTAGGCATGCTAACAAAGCCGAGCGTTTGCTCGGCTTTGTGGCTTTCTAAAAGGCCACAGTTTGCGCTTAACTCGCCCTCAGCGGTAGTTAGAGAGAGCGTGAGCTGTTGACCAGCTAGAATCGCTGCCACATCCGCCTCAGCAAATGGGCGTCGCTGACCATCCGCTGCTATCACCTGTATCTGTTCAAGCCATGCTGGTACATCCCGTCCAATTAACATGGCTGGTCCGACATCACTTTGGACAAAAATCCGACCCTCATCACTAAGGTACCAGTGTTTAACTGCCTTAATGGTATGCCCATGGTGTGTACTTAGGCGTGCGGCGGCCTCATCATAAAAAAGAATAAAGGGCGCATGCGGCAAGCTCAGGTAGACCCTTTGCGGACCGTTTTGCACATACCATTCACCGCCTTCATTAACACAGTAGTTACGCCCAAAAAAGGCGATCAGCTGGCTATTTTCGATGCGTTCACCCTCGGGATTAGCCTCAAAATCCCCGTTATGATGAAAACGCCATAAGCCGCGCTCATTTAATGATAACCAGCCATAGGCGGCCGGCACATGAGGCCATTTTGCCATGGCTGCAATGACTTGTTCATCCATAAGGCTACTCGCTTTATTCTACCAATAATGTTAAAAGCTCCCAAGTGTCACTAAGAGGCAAGCCCACCACACCGCTAAAGCTACCTTCGAGCCTTTCGATGAGCATCGCCCCCAAGCCTTGAATAGCATAGCCCCCAGCCTTGCCAAGGCCCTCGCCACTCTGCACATAATGCGCAATTTCTGCGGCATTAAGTTGGCGCATATACAGGGTGTTAATGCAATTTCTTTCTAGTATACGCTCACCATCCACTAGCACAAGATGGGTATGCACTTCGTGTACCGAAGCGGATAGGCGTTCTAAACTGCGTCGTACATCGTCGTCAGAGTGCGCTTTATCCACCACCTGACCATCTATCATGACACAGGTATCAGCCGCCAAAATAGGGTACATGGGGAGTGTAGCGCTGTTTTGTGTGACATAGTTCAAGGCACGTTGCGCTTTTTCTCGGGCGGTGCGTATCACATAGTCTGGGGGCGCTTCACCCGCTAGGATTGGCTCATCTTCCGCACCCTCTGGGGTAGGTACCCTTAAAACTTCGTGATTTACGCCGATTTGCTTTAGCAATTCATGCCGTCTGGGACTGGCTGAGGCCAAATAAATAAAGGGTAGCTTCATGGGATAAGCTCGCTTATTCTCGATGATAGGGATGATTAGTCAGAATAGACCAAGCGCGATAAATTTGCTCAACTAATAGCACACGCACCATTGGATGGGGTAGGGTAAGGGATGAAAGTCGAATTTTTTGTGAAATACTGCGTTTAAAATCGGCATCAATACCGTCCGGACCACCGATAATTAAGGCCACATCCTGTTGATTTGCCATCCAGTCTCCTAGCATGGAAGCTAGCTTTTGGGTGCTGAGATCACGTCCATGCTCATCCAAAATGATGACCATACTGCGTGCAGGAATCGCTGCTTGAATGCGTTTAGCTTCGGCGGCCATCATTTGTGCTGGGGTTTTGCCGGAGCTTCTAGGCTCTGCTTTAATTTCTTTTAATTCAATGGCGCACTCATGAGGCAAGCGCTTAGCATAATCGTCCCACGCAGTTTTGACCCAGTCCGGCATGCGGTGCCCCACGGCAATAATGGTGATTTTCATTCGTCGTCAAAGGGTTGCATTGGATCAAAGCCCTGATTCACTGGAGGAATCAATTGAGACTGCGGCAAAAGCTTGACCTTAACCGGTTTTTCGCCCCAAATGGCTTCCAGATTGTAGTATTGGCGAATGGCTGGCTGCATACAATGCACCACGATATCACCTAGGTCTAGCACCACCCATTCACCCGTGTCTTCACCCTCAAGAGAAAGTACCTCAAGACCCTGTTCACGTGCCGCATCATATACACTGCGTGCGATGGAGCGCGTTTGGCGATTGGAGGTACCACTGGCAATAATCACTCGGTCAAATAGACTCGTGAGTTCGGTCGTATCAAACACCTTGATGTCTTGCGCTTTAGCATCCTCAAGCGCATCAATCACTAAACGTTGCATTTTATTTAATTGCATAGTTGATAATATCCTTTTTGTACAGCTAGTGGACTGCTTTTATTTTTTATTGATAAAGTTGGTGCTCTTTAATATAGCGTAACACCTCAGGATGAATATAGTCACTCACATCCTGATGATTACGTAAGCGTTGACGTACCTCGGTGGAGGAAATATCAATTTCGTCAAAATCAATTTGGATAATTTCTTTGCCGATCACTTGCGCCGCTAGCATCTCAGCAGGGATCTCCGAGGAGTAATCCGGGCGTTTAGCAACCACTAGGGTTAGCGTCTGCATAATCTCCTGCCAACCATTCCAAGTAGTAAAGTTTTGCAGCTGATCGGTGCCCATTAGCCAGTAGTAATCAATGGCTGGATCTAATTGCCTGACGGTATCAATGGTATAGGTAGGGCCATCACGTTCGATTTCCATGGTGTTGAAAAAAATCTTAGGGTGACCCTCAGCCGCAATTTTAAGCATCGCTAAACGATGCTCAGCACTCACGGATAAATTGTCTTTTTGCCAGGGTTGCCCGGCAGGTAACAACTCGACGTGCGCTAAAGGTAATTGCTCTAGCGCACTGAGCGCTAATTTAATATGCGCCTTATGGATAGGGTTAAAGCTACCGCCTAATAACCCTACCTTTGGGCGGCTTGTCATTTGATGGCGCGCCATGCGATATCGCTGCGGTACTGCATACCGTCAAAGTTAATCTCATCAATAGCGGCATAGGCTTTTTGGCGTGCCTCTTGAATGGTTTCACCTAAGGCGGTCACGCATAGGACACGACCACCAGAGGTGACAATCTCACCATCGTTGAGCTGGGTACCCGCATGAAACACCATCACCTCATCACTCTCTGCCCCTAAACCATGAATCACATCACCGGTACGTGGAGCGGCGGGATAATTATGAGCTGCTAGTACCACACCAATGGCACTGCGTGGATCCCAATCAATGGTTACTTGATCTAGCTTACCCTGGGTGGCCGCTTCAAATAAAGGCACAAAATCATTTTTGATACGCAATAATAAAGGCTGCGTCTCTGGATCACCTAAACGGCAGTTAAACTCAAGTACCTTAATCGGGCGAGTGGCATCATCACCCTCACCGATCATGACGCCAGCATAGAGAAAACCGGTGTACTCAATACCATCCGCTCGCATACCCTCGATGGTCGGGATAACCACCTCGCTTAAAATACGCTCGTGAATGACCTCATTCACAATGGGAGCAGGGGAGTATGCCCCCATGCCGCCGGTATTAGGGCCCTGGTCGCCGTCTAATTGACGCTTATGATCTTGGCTGGAAGCGAGTGGTAAGACGGTGTTACCGTCACACATGACGATAAAGCTCGCCTCCTCACCAGCTAAAAACTCCTCAATCACCACCAGGGCACCGGCCTGACCGAATTGACCGCCAAGCATATCATCAATGGCCTGATGCGCTTCCTCAAGCGTCATCGCTACCACCACACCCTTGCCGGCAGCTAAGCCGTCAGCTTTAATCACAATCGGTGCGCCTTGTTGTTCAACATAGGCATGGGCCGCCTCAGCCTCGGTAAAACTGGCGTAGGCTGCGGTAGGGATTTGGTGACGCACCATAAAGGCTTTGGCAAAATCCTTGGAACTTTCTAATTGAGCCGCTGCTTTTGTCGGACCGAAAATGGCTAAGCCTGCATTGCGAAACACATCCACCACACCAGCGGCTAACGGAGCCTCAGGACCAACGACCGTCAGAGCAACGTGATTGTCCTTGGCAAATTGCAATAAATCCTCAGCAGAGCTGAGATTGATATTGCGCATCCCCTGAGTACTAGCGGTGCCGCCATTACCCGGTGCTACAAATACCTGATCCACCTCGGATGATTTAGAAAAACGCCATGCTAAGGCATGCTCACGGCCACCGCCACCGATCACTAAAATATTCATAAGGACTATGCTAAAACTCGTTTAAGGTTAAATGAAAAACTTGAACTATTCCTCGTCAAATACCGCATTGGTATAGACCTTTTGTACATCGTCCAAATCTTCTAAGGTATCAATAATTTTCTGCATGACGGCACCATCGGCATCACTCAGCTCAATTTCATTTTGTGGACGCATAATAATCTCTGCTACTTCGGGCTGTAGACCAGCAGCTTCAAAGGCATCACGCAACTGTGCAAAATCGCTTGGGGCGCCCAGCACCTCGGTCAGACCATCCTCGTCAGTATCAATATCATTGGCGCCGGCCTCTAAGCCCACCTCCATGATTTGCTCCTCGTCCACATCGGGTCCGAAAAGAAACTGGCTGACGTGATCAAACATAAAGGTAACGGAACCGTCTGTGCCTAGGTTACCGCCATTTTTAGTTAGGGCGTGACGGACTTCGGAGACCGTGCGCTGACGATTATCGGTCATGCAGTCCACAATCACGGCAGCCCCCGCAACACCATAGCCCTCGTAGCGTACGAACTCATAATCCTCGCCATCAACCGCACCGGCACCGCGCTGAATGGCACGGTTAATATTGTCTTTAGGCATATTACTTGCGTTAGCCTTGTCCATGGCTAAGCGTAAGGCGGGGTTAGATTCGGGGTCTGGGCCACCGGCGCGTGCTGCGACGGTGATTTCACGAATAATTTTTGTCCAAATTTTGCCGCGTTTGGCATCCTGGCGACCCTTACGGTGCTGGATATTTGCCCATTTACTATGACCTGCCATAATACTCTGTAAAATAAAAAGGTTAAACTGATGGAATAAATTAATTATGAAGTATTTTATTGTGCCTAGATTTTACCTTGATTAGCACATTTTTTTATAGAATAGCCTGTATTATAGCCTTTTTGAGAGGAACACTTTATGCTTCAGCCAATTGCTTTGGGACGTAACTCCACAACCGATGCTGTCTTATACCCTAAACTAGCTAATCGCCATGGATGTATTACTGGTGCCACCGGTACCGGTAAAACCGTCACCTTGCAATTGATGGCGGAGGCTTTTTCTCGCATTGGTACGCCTGTTTTTTTAGCCGATGTTAAGGGGGATTTATCCGGCATTACCCAAGCAGCCTCCATGTCTGAGGGCTTACAAAAGCGACTGGATAAATTGGGTTTGCCCGCTCCGCAGTTCGGTGCTTGTCCGACCGTGTTTTGGGATGTTTTTGGGGAAAAGGGTCACCCCGTACGCGCTACCATTAGCGATATGGGACCGCTGTTATTAGCGCGGGTGATGAATCTAAATGATACCCAAACCGGTATTTTAAATATTTGCTTTAAATTGGCCGATGATGAGGGTTTGCTGCTCCTGGATCTTAAGGATTTGCGTTCCATGCTGCAGTTTGTGTCGGATAATGCCCGCAGCTTACGCCCTACTTATGGCAATATTTCCCCGGCCTCTGTGGGTGCGATTCAGCGTGCGCTCCTAGAGTTGGAGGTACAAGGCGCCGATCAGTTCTTCGGTGAGCCGATGCTAGATATTTTCGATTTGATGCGTTGTGATACGCAGGGTCAGGGCGTGGTAAATATCCTTGCGGCTGAGAAGTTAATGCAGTCGCCGCGACTGTATGGCGTATTTTTATTATGGCTATTAGCCGAGCTTTTTGACAATTTACCGGAAGTAGGGGATCTAGAGCAGCCTAAGCTGGTGTTTTTCTTTGATGAGGCACATCTTTTATTTGATAATGCCCCTAAGGCCTTACTGGAACGAATTGAATTAGTTGTGCGATTAATTCGCTCAAAAGGGGTTGGGGTCTTTTTTGTCACTCAAAACCCGCTAGATATCCCGGAAGCGGTACTGGGTCAGTTAGGTAATCGGGTACAGCATGCACTACGAGCCTATACTCCACGGGATCAGCGGGCCGTCAAAACAGCAGCGGATACGATGCGCCCTAATCCACCTTTAAATATCCAACAAAGCATCAGTGAGCTTGGTGTGGGTGAGGCCTTAGTATCATTTTTGGATCCTAAAGGCATACCATCGCCTACCGAAAGGGTCTGGATGTTTGCGCCCGGCAGTCGTATTGGTTTAGCCACAGAGGATGAAATTGCCCGAGTGCGAGCGACATCGCCATTTGGCAACAAATACGATCAGTCCTTTGATCGTGAATCGGCCTATGAGGTGTTGACACGTCGTGCGGAGGAGGAGTCTCAAGCCGCAGCGCTGGCAGCACAAAAAGCCCAAGCCGGTGGCGGCGTTGGCGGGCTGATTAAAGATGTGTTGTTAGGCTCTAGCGGTCCGCGCGGTGGTCGTCGTGAGGGCTTGGTTGAGCAGGTAGCAAAAACCGAGGCTCGTCGCATTACCCGTAATTTAATTCGCGGTGTGCTGGGATCCTTATTAGGTGGTGCTAAGCGACGTTAATCGCTCTCGGGGAGACGGTTACGCTCTAGGCTCGTAACCGTCAGCTTGTCTGCAGCTTACTGCGATGGAGCCTTATTACATTCATCGGCAAAGATCACAGCAAACTCCGCCGGTGCATTATGCTTGAGGAGCTTTTTATTGAGTTTGCTAAATAGGGCAAATTCCTCGGCATCAAAACAGGCAAATACATGATTTAAAATATCCTCAATCACGGCCACGATTTCTGTGCGTAAATGGCGACTTTTGTCCGTTAAACTCAATTCCATCACGCGCTTATCCTTTTGTGAACGGGTGCGTGTAATCAGACCCTTGCACTCCAGGCGGTCAAGCGTACGTGTCATGGCGCCTGTGTCCACACCAATCGCATCGGCTAATTGTGCCGCCGTATTGATCTTACCCTCACCCAACAGCAGAATAGGGCGCCACTGAGCCCCGGTCAAACCGAGCGGTAGTAGTCCCTCATCCAATTTCTCATTAATTGCCTTGTGTACAATGCGTAAAACATTGCCCGTGTTTTTATCCGCTGACGTAGGTGGGTTAATATCGAATTGTATGTGTTTCATCATGTCGTTGTGTTTTTGCTTAGCACTGTTTTTTTTAGCATGCTAGTATGTACTGATATTTTCCAATTAAAGTCAGTGTGCACCGATTAAGCTGATTAGGCAGTGATAAGTCATATGAAGAGGATATTGTAACGGTTTTCAGGAAGATGATGACCTGATGAGGTCAATAGCATCGAGGAGATTTTTATGAGTACAAAAAGCAGCAAAATTCAAATTCAACATCATGGTGGCCCTTCCGTGATGGAGTGGGTAGATGTTGAAGTGGCAGCACCAGCGGCGAATGAAGTGCAAATTGAGCAAAAAGCGGTTGGTTTAAATTTTATCGATATCTACTTCCGTACCGGACTTTACGATCATCCTTTACCTCATGGCTTGGGCTTTGAAGCAAGTGGTATCGTGACAGCGGTGGGTAGTGAGGTGAGTCACTTAAAAGTCGGCGATCGCGTGGCCTATGGTCAAAGTCCTATCGGTGCTTATGCATTATTGCGCAATATGCCTGCCTTTCAAGTGGTTAAATTACCTGAGCAAATCTCCTTTGAGGAGGGTGCGGCGATTATGCTAAAGGGCTTAACCGCATGGTATTTATTACGTCAGACCTATAGAGTACAGGCTGGAGAGACGATTTTATTTCATGCCGCTGCCGGTGGGGTCGGTTTAATTGCAACCCAATGGGCTAAGGCCCTGGGTGTGAAGGTGATCGGTACCGCTTCAAGCGCCGAGAAAATTGCCTTAGCCAAAGCGCACGGTGCGTGGGAGATGATTAATTATCGTCAAGAGGATGTTGCAGCGCGAGTGTTAGAGCTCACGCAAGGTGATAAACTACCTGTGGTCTATGATGGGGTGGGTAAGGATACCTTCGAAACCTCACTTAATTGCTTAAAACCACGTGGTTTATTAGTGAGCTTTGGTAATGCATCCGGTGCGGTGACTGGGGTTAATCTCGGCATTTTGGCAAGCAAGGGTTCCCTCTATGTGACGCGTCCAACCGTCGGTGCTTATGTGAATACTCGTGAGTTGATGCAGCAAGCGGCAGATGAGCTATTTGAGCAAGTGCTTGCGGGCAATATCAAGGTGCGTATCGATCAACGGGTACCTTTGGTGGATGTAGCAAAAGCGCATGAGGACTTAGCCGCAGGGCGCACCACTGGTTCAACCGTGTTGACCATTGATTAGTGCGCTTAGCCCATCATAATGAAGGCAGCTTAAACTGAGTTAAGCTGCCTTCATAAATCAAGCTTTAGGCGACATGCTCTTGATGATATTTTAAGACCAGTTCGACCTCGTTTTTAGAGCCCAAACACACGCTCACGCGTTGATGTAATTCGCTCGGTTGAATATCTAAAATACGTTGTGTGCAGTCGGTTGATAGACCACCGGCTTGCTCAATTAAAAAGCTCATAGGATTGGCCTCATACATCAGACGTAATTTACCCGCTTTTTGTGGCTCGCGCGCATCCCATGGGTACATAAAAATCCCACCACGCATTAGGATACGGTGCACATCCGCTACCATAGAAGCAACCCAGCGCATATTGAAGTTTTTCTCACGTGGACCGGTCGCACCGGCAAGGCAATCATCAATGTAATCACGCACCGGAGTTGCCCAATGGCGGTAATTCGACATATTAATAGCAAATTCCCGGGTCTCAGCGGGGATGGTAATTTGTTCTTGTGTTAGTAGCCATTGATCACTTTCTCTATCGTAGGTAAAGCCTACGACCCCCTGACCAAGCGTCAGAATCAGAATGGTCTGTGGACCGTAAATGGCATAACCAGCAGCAACTTGTTGATGACCAGCTTGTAGAAAATCTGCTTCGCTCAGTTCTTGCGCATTGTTAGGTGATTTTAAAATAGAGAAAATTGTACCGATAGGGGCATTAATATCGATATTAGACGAACCGTCTAAGGGGTCAAAGAGTAATAAATAATTCCCCGTTTTAGGTGCCTCTTTAAGACTATAAAAAGTATCCATTTCCTCTGAGGCGACGCCGGCTAAAAAGCCATTGCGGCCACTTTCGGCTAATAAAATATCATTAGCAATCACATCCAGCTTTTTTTGCACCTCGCCTTGTACATTTTCTGAGCCTAGGGTGCCTAAGACACCGGCTAGTGCGCCTTTAGCCACTTTATTGCTGATGGTTTTGCAGGAGTTACTAACTGCCATCAGGAGTCCGTTGAGCTCCTCATTACTGTGGTTTTGGCTTTGTAAGCGGTTTAAATAATCTGATAAGCTTTGATTTGACATGGTTGGTCCTAAAAAATAAATGATTTAATCTGTATGCGTGAGATTTAAGGTTTTATGCACAATTTCACGTAAATTTTTAGAAATAGCAGGCTGAGCAGCAATTTGCTCCAAGGCATTTTTCATTAAGGACTGATAGGGTTCGGCATAATGGGTCCAATTATCCATTACCCGGGCTAGGCGCGCAGCAATTTCAGGGTTAAACTCATCAATTTGTAGTACCTGATCAGCCCAGAACAGATAGGATTTACCATCCGGACGATGGAAGCCTTTGATATTGTTTAAGCAGAATTGGAAAATCAGACTACGGGCGCGGTTCGGATTACTGAGATTGAATGCCGGGTGCGCCATCAGTCCCTGAATATCTTTTAACTCACTTTGTAGTGACGTAGCTTGCAGTGCAAACCACTTATCAATCACAAGGGCATTTTGTTGATAGGATTCGTAAAAGGTATTTAACGGCAAGCGATCGCTTGTGCTATCACCGTAATTGACGAGCGCTGACAGTGCAGCGAGGCGATCGGTCATATTGTCTGCCGTCTCAAACTGAGTCTCAGCCGCTTTTAGCGCAGCCTCATCCTGAATCGCTACTAACTGGCTTAGCGCAAGGTTTTTAAGACGACGATGTCCCGCTTCGATGGCATTGACCTTATAGGGGGTGTTGCTATTGAGTTCAACATAGCTATTCCACCATTGCTCTCGTAGTTGGTAGGCCAAGGCCTTTTGAAAAAGTTCATAAGCAGATGCTAGGCGTAGCGGATCTAGTGACTCAATTTGCTCCATCAGCATTTTAATACCGGGTAAGCTCAGTAGTACCGTACGATACGCGGCATCTAAGGCGGGATCCTGTAGGTTGCGGCGCCAAAGCGCTAGCACGTGTGGATTCAAGGGCAAGCTCGCTGCCTCATAGTCAGCTAAATTCGCTAACTCATATAAGCGCTTAATTTCAGCGGCGGCTATGCTTTGTGCTGTATACCAACGATTGTAGTGATCGCTATCATGTGCAGCAAGCAGCATTAACTCATCCTGCTGATAGGCATAATCAATGATGACAGGGGCCGAGAAGTTACGTAGTAAAGAGGGTACGGGCTTAGTCTCAACGCCTTCAAAGACAAACTCCTGGGAGGCCTCGCTTAAATGGAGCAGCACCTCCTCGTAATGACCTCCCTGATACTTAAAGGGGAGCGGCTTGCCTTCAGTATCCATCAATGCCACTTTAATCGGGATATGAAAGGGGAGTTTCTCAAACTCGAGGCTAAGCGTTTCTACACCTACCTTGGGGCAGCTTTGTTGCATACTGAGGCGGTAGCGTTTGGTGGCACTGTCATACTGTGTTTGTAGCGTGACCTTAGGTGTGCCGGCTTGTTGATACCAACGTCTAAATACGCTTAAATCAGCTGTTGCGTTGGCTTGTTGGTAGGCCCATTCCATCGCATCGACAAAATCATCGCAGGTCACTGCCTGACCATCGTGACGGCGGAAGTACTCCTTAATTCCCTGTTGGAATAGCTCCTCCCCCAAGATGGTATGAAGCATGCGGATAACCTCTGCACCTTTTTCATAAACGGTATGGGTGTAGAAATTGCTGATTTCCTCATAACTATTAGGGCGGATCGGGTGGGCCATCGGACCGGCATCCTCAGGAAACTGATATGTTTTTAACACCGTCACATCCTCAATGCGTTTAACCGCACGGGCTGTTTTGGCCGCTTCCTCAGTTAAGCCCATGCTCATCATATCGGCCGAGAACTCCTGATCTCTAAAGACTGTCAGCCCCTCTTTTAAGCTTAACTGAAACCAGTCACGACACGTGACACGGTTGCCGGTCCAGTTATGGAAGTACTCATGACCGATCACCGATTCAATGCCGGCATAGTTCGCATCGGTGGCGGTTTGTGGTTCAGCTAAGACATAGGCGGTATTGAAAATGTTTAAGCCCTTGTTCTCCATGGCGCCCATATTAAAATCACTGACCGCCACGATCATAAAACGATCGAGATCCAGACTTAAGTCAAAGCGTGTTTCATCCCAGCGGATGGATCGCTCTAAGCAGTCTAAAGCCCATTCGGTCTGTTGATAAGTGCCTTTATCGCTGTATATTTGTAATAACACCTCACGGCCGTCAGCCAGGGTGACTGTTTTTTCCCTTAAATCAAAATCGCCGGCCACTAGCGCAAAGAGATACGCGGGTTTTCTAAAGGGATCGTGCCAGATGGCCTCATGATAGCCATCGGCTAAATCCGATTGGCTAAGCAGATTGCCATTGGATAGTAAAATAGGATAATCTGCTTTAGGAGCACGTAAACTCACCTGAAACTCACTCATCACATCCGGTCGGTCAGGGTAAAAGGTGATGCGTCTAAAGCCCTCGGCCTCACATTGTGTATAAAAATAGCCACCCGACCGATATAAGCCCATCAAGGTTTTATTTTGTTCGGGTTGATTGCTGCAGCTGATTTGTAGTTCAAACTCGCCCACACAGTTGAAAATCCTTAAACCATCCTCATCTAAATGATAGTCATTTTCACTGAGTGGGATGCCGTTACGAGCGATGGCGATCAGCTCAAGCTCCTCGCCGTTTAACAACATATCCTGTGGGATATCCTGTTTGCTTTGCACCTGCATAACACTATGAACCAGTGTTTTATCTGGTGCTAAATTGAACTCGAGACTGACTTTTTTAATTTCAAAGGGATAGGCTTGATAATCTTGACGATAGGTTGTGGTGGCTTGCTTTGTGCTCATAAGCTTAATCTATTGATGCTATAAATATAATCGTTAGGTACTTTGTACGGTATAGACTATTATAGGTGAATAGCAGAAGCGACAAAACAGCATAGAAAGTTTCTTCAGGTAAATTTCCTAAGGTTTTTTATCAATAGCAAATCCTATACAATGATTAGCAACTTTCTTATAGGTAACTAAGGCGATGAAAAGATTTAATTCACAAAGACCCCGGCGCGTTTTAGCACTTTTTGCGAGCGTGTTTTTAACGGCTTGTGCAGGCTCCAATACCTTTACCGTGCAGCAGGAGGTATTTCAGCAACTTGGCGGTGCCACGCCGGGGGCGAGTTATGCGCTTAAGCACAGTGATTCGCAGAATCTTGAGCGTGGTGCCTATGCTAATCTACTGCAGCAAAATATGCACCGTACAGGACTATATCAAGCGACTTCTGCAGCCAAGGCCGATTATTTGGTGGATTTTAACTACAGCAGTGAGCGTCGTCAGCAGTTAGTGCGAGATTACGATCCCGATCCTTTTTTCTTTTATCCCTATATGGGCTTTGGTTATTGGCCTAGTAGCCATTTTTATGGCAGTATGATGTTCTATCCTAACTTCTACCACGGCTCTACGGTCCGCCAAGTAAATTATAATTACTACACCTTACAGGCCGTGATTAGCCGTCGCGCTGATGGTCAACCTGTTTATCAGTCAACGGTAGCCGCTAGCAGTCAAGCGCCCTTAGTGCAGGTGATGCCTTATTTAATGGCAGCGGTGTTTGACGGTTATCCTGGTCAAAGCGCAGGTGTGCGTGAGATTGTCTTTGATTTAGATGCACCGGGTGGTGGTTTGGGTGCGGCAGCTGAATTCAATACGCTTCAGCCCAAAGGCTCGCCGTCTCAGACTGCGCCCAAGTAAGTGTTTAATTGCGGTCTTTAGTTTTTTGCTCCATCGCAAAGCATTAGTACAAAAATTTATTCGAGTTAATGAGTTAAATCTACATGAGTTTACAGTCCCTAGTTAAAAATCAAGCGTCGCCGTTAGCGACACCCTTAGTCATGCCCGAGCCTGAGAGTGCCATGCTGATTGCCAAGTCCTTGCTACTAGAGCCATGGGGCATTGATGAAGGCCATTTGGAAAGTGCCATGGCGGAGATGTTTAGCCATCAGGTGGATTATGCTGATCTTTATTTTCAGCATAGTAGCAGTGAGGGCTGGTCCCTAGAGGAGGGGATTGTCAAGTCAGGCTCTTTTACTATTGATCAGGGCGTGGGCGTGCGTGCGGTCGTAGATGAAAAAACCGCCTTCGCTTATTCTGATAAGCTCTCGCCCGAGGCGTTATTAGAGGCGGCGGCAACCGTTAAAACCATTGCTGATCATGGTTCCCGTGAACGTGCCGTGCAGGTTAAAACCAAGCAATCTGTCGCACATCAGCTGTATGGCGTAGACAATCCGTTGGAGTCCATGAGCGCTGAGGCTAAAGTTGCACTACTGGAAAAGCTAGAGCGCCTGGCACGTGCACGTGACCCCCGAGTGATTCAAGTGATGGCGAGTCTCAACGCAGTGCGCGATGTAGTGCTTATCGCCGGTAGTGATGGTCGTTTGGTGGCCGATGTGCGTCCGCTGGTGCGTTTAAATGTCAATGTCGTGGTTGAACAAAATGGTAAGCGTGAAAGTGCGGCTGCTGGGGGCGGCGGGCGTTTTGGTTTAAACTACTTTACGGATGCACTGATAGATGAGTACGTTAATCGTGCGGTTGATGATGCTTTACTTAATCTCGAAGCCCGTCCTGCACCCGCTGGTCAGATGACGGTGGTATTAGGTCCAGGCTGGCCTGGTATTTTATTACATGAGGCAGTGGGGCATGGGTTAGAGGGTGACTTTAACCGTAAGGGCTCTAGCGTATTCTCTGGTCGTATTGGGGAGCAGGTTGCCTCCAAGGGGGTCACCGTGATTGATGACGGCACCATGAGCGATCGTCGTGGCTCTTTAAATATTGATGATGAGGGTAATCCTACCCAGCACAATGTATTAATTGAAGACGGTATTTTACGTGGCTATATGCAGGATACGCTCAACGCCCGTCTGATGAAAACCTCAGTCACTGGTAATGGTCGCCGAGAATCCTATGCGCATTTGCCGATGCCACGCATGACCAATACCTATATGTTGGCTGGCGACAAGGACCCTGAGGAAATCATTGCCTCTGTAAAAGACGGTATTTATGCGGTAAATTTTGGCGGTGGTCAGGTCGATATTACCAGTGGTAAATTCGTGTTTTCCGCCTCCGTTGCCTATCGAATTGAAGACGGTAAGGTAACTTACCCCGTCAAGGGGGCGACTCTCATCGGTAGTGGCATTGAGGCCATGAATCAAGTGTCAATGATCGGTAACGATTTACAGCTGGATTCTGGGGTAGGTACATGTGGTAAGGATGGTCAGAGTGTGCCGGTTGGTGTTGGCATGCCGAGCATCCGGATTGATGGTTTAACTGTCGGCGGTACCGCCTAATCGATTGTTTCATCAATGATTAATTGCTGAATTATTAATAAAAAATGTAGCGAGATTAGGCATTTTTCATTTTGTTGCAATACAATAATGGCTGATAAAAAATCCCGTTACAAATCAAATGGTTATAACGGGTTTTGTTTTATAGGGGACTAACTGGGGGACTAGTTGTTTTGCAAGATAACTTCATTGACGTAAGCTTGCAAACCTTGCAAACGTAGAGAAATCTCGTGATATAAGCCGTAGTTCAACAGAACAACCTCAATCGCTTCTTCAGGCGTAGGGTTTTCTTTGTTCAACGTTTGAAGTGGCGGTGGGGGTTGCATCAAATTTGAAGGAGGAGGGGCTTTATCTTCAAGGATTTGCACCGAAGTCGTGGAGCACGCCCCAACCGTCAGGCAACTTAGGGCAACTAGAAGTATCTTTGATGTATTTAGGTACCTCTTTAACCAGTGTTCTTGTAACATATCTAACTTCCTCCCTTTCTTGTTCGTATTGCAGCCCCAACTTATAACTCATGTTAAGTCCAAGGTTTAGGTTTTGTAGTGTATCTTCAAGTTGTTTTTTCTTTTCTGCTTCCCATTTGGCTGTGATTTTGTTTTGCCCTTGAATGTAACCATAAAACCAACTGGGAAGAGTCAAAAGAACGATTAACATGATTGCGGCAAACGTAGTTCTACCAATTTCCATACTTACTCAAACTCCTTGAACCTTTCGAGCACATTTTTATCTTTTGCATCAATTTCTCGTAATTGGTTAATTGTGCTTTTCAGACTGTTTATATGTTCTTCTTTGTCTTTTATTTTTTCTTCTTTTGATACCCCTTTATATTGCAAGTCGATAATTGACTGTATGATGGACGGCATACGGTCGACCACAACCCCTGCCAGCAAGTCAAACTTGTGTTTTTCTACGGCAAGGTAGAAGCGGAGATCTGCCGACCGTAAAGCATACCCCCCAATGAATCCGAGAGATGTAAAACACAGTAGGATTATCACAATCAAGGAACACATGACCGATCTAAATTTTTTTGGATTTCTTGTTAATTCTCTAGTTAGAATTCTCATGTACAACCTCCAATAGCTCTGTTACTTTGTTTGTTAACTCCATTACCTGTTGTTCAAGCTCCTTGATTCGCTTGCTTTGGACATTAATTTGCTCGGTTAAAATCTCAATCCTAACTTCCTGCGCTCTAGCGTTAGCCACGGCATCGTTTCGTTCTTTGTAAGCTTCGGCCGCTCTATCGTTTGCTTCGGAAGCAAGACGGGTAAGCCTTTCAACTTCTCTATCTCTGTTTTCAAGGATTCTGTTCAAGTGTTCAAAAGAGGATACTGAACCATCAGAGCGAGCGTCGTGTACTTTGTAAAGATTCCAAGCCAACTTGATAGAGACCCAAGCAATAGCCAAGATGACGGCAACACCTAAAGGGACTCCTAAGTAAGTTGTAATCAGGGAGACCCAAGAAGGGATTTCATTAATGTTTCCTTCCACTTATTTCCCCATGAAAAGTTTGAATTCTGCCTCTCGTCTTCGTTCTAACCCTCGTAATACACGACCTCCAGCGTACTTCCAACTATGAAATGCAAGTGCCGCTCCTAAGTAATCTCCGCTGTTTAATCGCTTGAGTAGCGTGGAAGGTTGACCGTCTTTAAGTCTTATGATGCCCGATTTATGGGAAGCTCCCTCACCCACATTAAATACAATTGATACAAGGGCATCAAATTGATTTTGTGTGAGAGGAACTTTCACTGCTTTTTTAACCGAGTCTTCAAAGCGTACAATATCTTTGTCAAGTAACTCGTCAGCTTGTTTTTCAGTGATGGTTTGGTTTGGTTTTGCGGTACCTGTATGACCATAACCTATGGTCCAAACACCGACAGAGTCTTGATAGGAGTTTAGTCTCAATCCCTCAAATTCTTTGATTAAGGCTTTACCTTTTTCAGATACTTTCAAGTGTGTGTTCATGACTTATTATTTTTATAGAGTTTGTCAATGTTGACATTTTAGCATTTATAGGTAATAATATCTAGCGTAACATTTAATTTTAGGGTGTATACCAGTTATGTCTGAAGATTTAGAGTTCTTGAAAAACACGGATTTTGACGAGATTGAGAAAGCGAATAAAGAGCGCATGGAAGCTCAAGACGCTGAAGCAGTGACAGAAGAAGATTCTGAGTGTGAATCTTGCAAGATTTGACTTGTTGCGGGCTTGACCGATTGGCTAGGTGGCTGCCTTCCAAGCAGTTAAAAAGGGTTCGATTCCCTTAGTCCGCTCCAAACAACTTTAAAAACCTCTTGAATCAAGAGGTTTTATTTACCTTAAACTTTTAATTTTTAATCAAAAAAAGTTGACACTAAATATTTGGTGTATTATTTTTCAAAATAAATTATATTTATAGCTATGAATTTTTTAAGTATCTGCTCAGGCATTGAAGCTGCAAGTGTTGCGTTTAACCCTCTTGGTTGGCAAGCCATTTGCTTTTCAGAGATTGAAAAATTCCCTGGCGAAGTGTTAGCCCATCACTATCCCGACGTGCCTAATAAGGGCGACATGACAGCGTTTCGTGAGTGGCCAGAGGAGTATTTCCGAGACGCAGATATGATCGTAGGTGGCCCACCTTGCCAGTCGTTCTCTGTGGCAGGTGCTCGGGGTGGTCTAAACGACGAACGCGGAAACCTAACTTTAACTTTTACGGAGATAATTAATCATGCAGACGCCATCAGACGCAAACACAACCGTCCGCCCGTCATCGTCCTATATGAAAACGTACCGGGGATCTTCAGCGACAAGACAAACGCCTTTGGATGCTTGCTTGGTGCACTTGCCGGAGAAGATGAAGCACTTATCCCATCAGGGAAAAGATGGACGAACGCAGGTGCTGTGCTTGGCCCCGAAAGAACAATCGCATGGCGATTGCTTGACGCCCAATACTTCGGACTGGCCCAACGACGCAAGCGTGTGTTTCTTGTCGCAAGTGCTAGAGAGGACTTCAGTCCCGCAGAAATACTTTTTGAGTTCGACGGCGTGCGCAGGGATACTCAACCGAGCAGAGAAACGGGGCAAGAAGCTACCGGAAATGTTGGAACAGGCTTTACGTCTTCAAGCTTCGGTGGATACTCCGAGGGGGTAGGCACACTACGAGCCGCAGGAGGTGATTTGGGTGGAGGGAGCGAAACACTGGTTACGCATGATAAAGTAAAATGGCCCGCAGATATAGCAAGCACTAACCAAACAGGCTTTAGAAAGCTGACGTTTGAAAGCTATATACAAGACGAAACTGCAAGCACGATGATGGCAAGGGATTATAAGAGTTACACGGACTTGGTTGCGTTCGGTGTACCTGGCAATTGGATTGGACGAAAGCCGGAAAACGGAGGTAATAGCACTCAATTTATGTACGAGATAGCGCCAGCACAAACGGCTACTGATAAGCATGGGGTTATAGCTTTTAATAGCAGACAAGACCCTGTGAGTGGTGATGTGTTAGGGGCGCTGGATACATTCAGCCCACAAGCTCAGTCAGTCGTTATAGCAGGTACTCAAAACGACTATTTCCGAGACGCTACCGAAAACTTAGCGCCAACGTTGAGATCAGATAACGGAGGTGGGGTAGTGAATCAGGCGATTGCCATCCAAGGGAGCATGGTAGGCAGAAAACCAGAGAATGGCCCGCAAGGTTCAGGCTATGATGATACGGGCGTTTGCTTTACGCAAACATCTGCTGATCGCCATGCCGTTGCGGTGGCAACGCAAACCGTTGTCCTGCCTCTAAACAGTATGACCATACAGGGTCGACCAAGCGATGACCTTAATCCTCGCATGGGATCAGGCATCGGAGATCCATACGATCCGCAAAACACCCTAACAAGCAACCACCACCATGCCGTGGCGGTGTTGAATCCGCCAGCCTATCAAGTACGCAGGCTAACCCCAGTGGAGTGTGAACGACTGATGGGATTCCCCGATAAATATACGCAAATCCCTTGGCGCAATAAACCCGCAGAGGAATGCCCAGAGGGGCACCGATACAAGGCGCTTGGCAATAGCTGGGCAGTACCTGTCGCTAGATGGATAGGTAAACGTATAGATGATGCCGTAAAATCACAAGCTTGCTAAAACTAGAGGACATACCTTGATGGGGCATAATAAAGTTTATTGATTAGGAGATTGCATATGAAAATTTTAAACTTAACACAGCACCCAGCAACCCCAGACCAAATTGAGGCAGGGGTTGTTGACTTGCATGGTGAACAACTTGAGATGCTCAAGAGCTTGCTAACTTTTGAACATTTACCAAGTTCTCAAGAAATAGAGGACAGAGCACATGATATTGCGCTACTGGTGATGTTTAATGGTCTTGGCAATGACGATGACGATCCGTCTTTTTTTAAGGCGATGATCGGAGGTGCGCCATACTTAATGAGTGCATTAGAAAATGCACTCAAAAGTCACAGTGTGGTGCCTGTTTATGCATTTTCTGAGCGCATGAGCGTGGAGGAAATTCAGCCTGATGGATCAGTTAGAAAGTTAAACAAGTTTAAACACAAAGGATTTGTGGAAGTGTAATTTTAAAGCCCTCTTGCAAGAGGGCTTTTATTATTTAGTGTTATATTTCTTATAGTATTCTGGGTAATGCTTACGCTCCTTCTCAGAAAGGTAAGATTGATAGCAGTGATCTTCTTGCCAAAAGAAAAGTAAATCAATCATACGTTTCATCAATGCCCAGCGTTTCTTTAAATGCTGCATTCGCCAAGCTCTTGCTGATAGAGTTTCATCAGCATGTCCAGCTAAAAGTGTATTGAATAACTGATCAATAGCAATTGGAATTTGATAACCAAATGTACGTTTACTCATTATCATTCCAACCTTTATTAAAATCATAATCAACAATAGCTAAACCATCACTTAAAGCATCTACTGCTTCGTGATGCTGTCTCTCAGCTGTATAGCACCGCTGTAAGAAATTACCAATTAAGCCTGTAATCATTTCTAATTCACCAATGGTTAGAGTTACCCAACCACTTTTAGCTTTAAAATCTACTTTTGATTCTTTGGTTAAACCAGCTAAATGAGAGTTAGAAACTACCGTTGAGATTCTATTTTGATCTTCTACAGTGGTAGCAATTCGAGTACCGTTAGGAAGTTTTAAACCTCCCGTCATGACTTCCCACCGCTTCTCTGTAATTTTATTCTTAATTTCGTTTTTTAGAATATTTAAATCAATTGGTTTAAGATCATACTCTGCAATGTATTGAATACCTTCTTGCTTCCAAGTCCTTGCATTAGAGAGTTCAATGGTATGCGTTCTCTCATCATACTCTGGTTTAATATCAATAACTTTGTATATACCTTGTTCTGCTAGTGCCTCATCGGACATTGGTTTATTATCATCACCAATCCAGTCAGGTCTATCAATAAACACATAATTATGCTCTGTAAAACGGATATACATTATCGGTTCTCCCCTCTAGGACAAGTACCCCATTTAGGGTGTTTTTCAGGTGAATTTTCTAGGGGAGACCCTTCTGCAAATCCAATAGGCTTTGTTTTGATTAGGGGAACACACCACTTTGAGAGGTCCTGATTGAAGGTACTATTATTTTCGAAAGCAAGATCCATATTAGTTACCTTAGAGGTATTCCATTGGCTGATATCCGTTACGTATACATGCCCATCTGCTAAGAATAGATGAAGACTAATTAAATTACTGGTGTCCCAAGTACTAATGTCAGCAATTGTACCAACAGGAGTAGGAACGAAATTATTTTTATTATCGAAAAGTCCAAAATCTAACGGCAAGTATTTAGTAAGCCTAGAAGTTATTACTTGAGACAGGGGAATTGTTTTGGTAACTCCATGCTTATCTTGTATTGTTATGTGTAGGTAATTATCAATAATAGATAATTTTGATGTTTCACCGCCAAACAACTCATAAAATTCAATTAGCCTTCTTGCATATCTAGGTTGTTTACCTGCCCAATTGTCATTATTATTTATCCTGTCCGCTGCAATGTAATACCATTTCCCTGCTAATTGATAAAACTTATCTTCCTCTGCGGAAATCGTAGATACATAAGTTAGAGGCTTTCCTTCACCGTTACTTTTAAAAATAATAGGAGGAGCCCACATAGGGTGTTTGGAAGTATCTTCTTCAAATCCGGAACCAGCGGCAAAATCTGCATTAGAGGCATTAGAACCATCCCACCTAGAGAGGTCCTGATTAAATGAAGTTGCTCCGTAGAACATTCTGTTCATGTTAAGGACTGAGGTTGTGTTCCAGCTGCTAATGTCTTGATTAAAGGATGTTAATTCTTCAAACATGCTAGAGAAATCCGTAACATTAGAAGTGTTCCAATTTCTTATATTATGGTGGTTAAATTTCTTAGCCCCTGCGAACATTCTTCGTAAGCTAGTAACTTTAGGAGGTAAATAATCAGGAACAGAGACTAGTTCATTACCCCCAATATTGGTTAGCTGCGTAATATTCTCGCCCCAATAAAGAATCTCTTTAATATGATTTCTTAATGAAAAATCGGTAATAGAAGGGGATAGATTTGAGTTCTTTATGTAGTAAGGCGTATTAGCAACTAAGTTGCCTGTTTTGTTCCAAGTAATACCGTCAGCGCTAAATTCCCATACACCTGCCCTTGACAATGAAAAGGGTGCAAATAAGGTTACTTGGATTGAAATATCTAAATCAATACCAAAAGAATCTACGTTAATTCGATCTAATTTGATCTTATCTGATGCAGACATTAACCCTGAAGTAGTACTAGTAGCTGTGGAGTATTCTGGGATTATTAACTCCGCCCATTCACCTTTAGCATTGAGATACTTAGATATTTCCCCTGTCGTTTTCAGCTTAGCTAAGTCACCTAGGTTATTAACTTTTTCGTCAAGAATAGTCCTTACTTGTTGGAAACTATTGTCGATTTTTTCATCAAGGAATTGGAAGTTATTGTCTACTTCATCGTTTGTCAAACGATCTTGTTTGACTCTTCTATAGGTGATTCCTACCATTACAGCCACCATTATATAGAAGAATATTGACCAGCAGGCACAGACTCTGTTGACCAAATCACTGTAATTGATTCGTTTTCAAGCTTGTTGATCACAGGTCTGGTTGCTCTGTTACATAAAACTTCCCCTGCAAACAAACCTAACTCGGTAATTGCTCCTGTTGCTTTACCAGCAGGAAATTCAGCAGTGTAAGTAAGTACGTGACCATTTCTACTAACTTGAACATCAGCTTTAGCATCAGAAAGAGGGGAAGTTAGGTTTGTGTTTTCAAAGTCAACTTCGTTTACCCCTGACCCAAGCTCAATGTGAGTGATTGTTTGACTGGCTTCCCCATTGAATACTTTCGCTCGATGTTCTGCACCCGTACGAACTTCCATGTTTTGTGTAACGTCAACAATATCCCCAGAAGGTGTATGGCGGATAACTGTAATTACGCCTTTGCTGTGGTTAAAACTTTTCATATGAACTCCTTATTGTTCTAGTTATAGGTAGTTTTATAAGAGCCGAGGTTGTAAGACTCGCCAAAATAATTAATGGCGTAATCATCAGGTATCTTTATTTCAACCTCAGACAATATTTTAGATTGGTCCTTGCTAGGTAAACTTAATTCATATTGCAACTGTTCTAGCAAGTGGGTAGTACTTTTAGGTTTGAGTTGTGACCCACAAGTCAAATAATCGTACGTCTTGTTTAAGTCCTTCAATGGAAATGAGGATAAAGCCAACGCTATGCTTCTAATTTCAGAAAGACTATGAGTTCTATATCTAATATAAATCGTTGCCTTCGATTGCAACATCACGAGATCTTTCAAGGTTGGGTTTGGTATATTAGTACTTACTCTCTCAAACGATCTTGAAGTCTCCTTTAACGTTGGCGATGGAAGCCCTATTTTTGGTTTAGAGTAATTAACGTTAACGTCCATAAACTCAAGTTTAGGTAAAGTAAACTTGATGGCATCTTTAGATTGCGACTTGTCTTCTACTACGGGAATCGGAAGGTTTAAATTTAAGCTATCAGAAATAGTTGATTTACTTGTGTAACCGAAGTTAGCTGCTACGTTTATTAGGTCAATTAACGTAGTTTCATCAAATTCAGAAAAATCATTAGACGTAGATACCAACCAAGCCTTCAAGGTTAGTTGATTTAAACTTGCAACTAACCTTTTCTCGGTAAACTCTACCTTAGTTCTTGCGAGAGGAAAATCAACCTTTAAGTACAACATTACTTATCTGGGTATCTTTCCCTAACTTTAAAGTTAAAGGTGCCGTAAATGGTTTGACGACCAACAATTTCAACCTCGGCTTCAAAATCCCCAACTTCATCTGTAAAACCTTCAGGTAAAGGGACTTTGATTTTGTTTGCTTCATGCACCTGACCGGGAATGGTCCTTACAGGTCCTGTCGTACCAACACGTCGTGTGTGAATTAACACGGTGTCTCTTGATAGATCTACCGTCCTTCCCGGTTCCGTTACTTCGATGTGTATTACAGGCGTAATATCACCTTCTACCAAGTTAATGCTCATAACCTTTCTTTATTATTGTAGTTCTTAAGGTTAAACTATTGTAACACATTTGGTGTTTTAATGTCTTGATTATAAATAGAAATCTTAGATTCAATGATGAGGGAATTTCTCTTTAATACTAGCTATATAGTTAATCCAATCTTCTGTTTCTTTAGGTAGTTTAATACCTTGATTTTGTATTGCTACAAACCCTTTATAGATAGCGTCTAACTGGTCACCTACATAATGATAGCTAGACCTTCTATGTGGTATTGGATCTTCTTTATGCTTTATTTTCATATGCAGTCTCCCAGTCTTGATAAGGCCATGCTTCGACACGTATTGTGTAGGTAGTCGGTTGGTCAAACTCAAGCTCTGCCGTGTCGCTATCGCACTCATAAGGTGTGCCGTTAATAAGGATAGTACAGGGGACAGGTAAGTTTGAGAGGGTTAATCCATTGAGCTTTGTTTGCTGAATTGGGCGGTCTGTTATTTGGCCGTTTTTGATGTATTGCGTGGCGGGATCGGCTT
>NZ_KV793605.1:0-16077 GCF_001808505.1 Oligella sp. HMSC09E12 | reverse complement strand
AGCGCAAATAATCCACCTCACGACCATCGGGGCGAAGCGTGCAAATCAGATTGGATAATTCATCGTACTGGTAACGCCACTGCTTGGTGACTTGATGGTCGAACACATCATACTGATGCGTCTCTTCCACCACATTCCCTAAGGCGTCATGAATAAAACGATTTAAAGAATGCGGGTTTTTAGCTAATACCAAACGACCGTTTACATCATAGGCGAACTCACGCACTTCATCGGCACTGAGCACCTTCGTCAGTTGCCCCATCACATCGTATTCATAAGCGATGCTCTGATCTTCAAAGGTCACACCTTCTAAACGGCCTGTTTGCTTATTGATGTGATACTGCTTTTCTTTCCCGTCAAAGGCACGCTCATGTACTAAGCGACCCAGCGGATCGTAGGTAAAGCGGTAACTGTCGTCGTTTTCATTAACCAGCTCCGCTAAGCGTCCCAATGGATCGTAGCGATAATTGACCGTATGATTCAAGGCATCAATACGCGCCTGTACTCGACCTGCTGGATTATATCGATAAGCCGTCTCCCTATCCAAACCATCGATAAACTTAAGTAGACGACCCTCGGCATCGTGCTCCAGATAAATCGGATTAACACCACTACGTGCTACTTTAGCAAGCTCACCATAGCGATCATAACTGTACTCTTCGGTGGTGCCACTGGCCTCGGTCAGTTTAATTAAACGACCCAGGAAGTCATAATCCCACTTGGTCATTTTGCCAGAACAGTCGCGGAACCACGCCACATCGCCCGTGACGTGATAACCGACATGCTTGTTACCGCCTTTGGCATCCTCGATGCGTATAATTTGACCTTTGCTATTGTATTGATAACGTGTCACATGACCCAAAGGATCCGTTTCCGCCTCCACCAAATGCTGCGCATTATAAGCACGATGCCATTGACTGCCATTCGGCTCTTCCAGCAAAATCAGATGATTATCCGTATCATAACCGTAACGAATCCGCGTACCATCCGGTTGCACCACCTCTATCAGGTTATCAAAGGCATCGTAAATAAAACGACTGACCGTACCGTCCTGATACTTAACCTGAGTGATATTGTTAAATTCATCACGCTCATTGATGCGCGTGGTACCATCACAATAGGCAATGGACATTAAGTAGTTTTCAGCATTAAAAACGTACTTAGTCGTTTGCCCCAAAGCATCCGTCACGTAGGTGCTCAGATTTTCCCGATCATAGCGCAGAGACAAGGCCTCTGAACCATCATCGCACGCCTCGTGCACGCATCGGCCAATCTCACCATCCATTATCCAGGCCAGATTTACACCACGACCTGTTTTATCTTCGTAGCGCGTAATCAAGTGATGCGCTTGATATTGGTAGCGGTTGCTTAAACCATAACGGTCAGTGGCTTCGATAAGATTACCTTCTTCATCATAACGGTACGAAGCCAAGACTTGCTCTCTTTTACGACCACTGGCGGCATCCGTTTCATAGTAAAAGATATCTTTAATTCGATCCTGCTCGGTATAACGGAAATGTACCGTATATAAGTCACTTTCAATGCGCAACAATCGTGCACGCTCATCATAATACAACTTTAGCGTATTACCCTGAGCATCTTGTAACTGCGTCAGACGATAGACCGAGCCCATTTGCACAAACAACAGAGTACTGTGATCTTTAGCACGCACTTGTAAACGATCTGGCGCAGGTTGAGACCAGAATAATTCTTCTTTTCGATCGTAAATTTCTTGTTGCAATGGTAGAGCCTGAGGACAAGTGGTTAATCGCCCTTCGTTCGAGACGAGCGTTGGTACATCTTCCTCCAGATAAATATACTGCAATAAGGGCGTATTCCAACGTGGTCCCAAAGCACTTAAAGCCCCTTCTTCATCATAAGCATAGCAATTAGAACGGTATTGCCGTGCCCATACGATTGGCATCACACCGGGCAAGCTGAAGTCGACATGAGTAAAAGACTCATCACCCAACGCAAAATCAATGGAATTAACGGAAGCAGCGACTGCCATGCCTACACCGGCCGCAGCTGCAATCGCCCCCCCTGCCATGATCTGGGAACGTGACAGATTTCTACAGCTTTTGCAACGATTAGGCGCCTTCTCTGGCTTTTTCTTCCTGCCCCTTCCAGAATTTTTACCGCCTTTGCCGCCTTTACCGCCACCCATTTTATTGCGTAAGCTTTGCATTGCTGAAACAAAAGCCGGTCCAGCGCCATTCAACCATTTTTTAAAACCTTTTTTATAAAGAATACCAACCAGCTCAGTTGATGAAATACCGGATTTACTCTCGTGACCAACCAGCTGTAAATTCACGCCCATCACATTAGCTGCAACAAACTGATTACTTCTTGCATTTGCTGAAAGGCCAATATCTACAATGTTTCGGGAAAAAGCATTAGCAGCAAGAGTTTCCTTCGCACCTGTAAAAGTCAGACTAAAAGGCACATCCTTTTGATGCGAAACGGTCATGTTCTGATAGCTCAAGTGTCCTTTAAAAGCAAGAGATGATTTCCTCGACAATTGACCGGAAGCTTGTTGTGTTACCTCCGAAGCTGAACATATATTGATATTTCCATCTGATTGCAACTTCGTATCGGACACCTCTGCATTCGTATTTAACCTAGGTGTGCTCCAATCCAAAGAGGCAGTCTGCAGGCTGGAGGATGATTTTATCGTCACCGTTTCAGAAGCACCAATCGTCTGCTCGACACTACCATTAACCTCTTCATCATCTAAGGCTTGGGTATTTAAATGATAGCCCTGCACCGTATGCGTTGCTGCTCCCGATACCGTACTATCGAAGGTACCGGTAATCGTCTCATCCACCCCATCCAAGTAATCTTCCTGCAAATTACCACCAATGGATTCGGTCAGTTGTGTATCAATGGTGCGCTGGTGATCCGACTCATAACGGGCTTGACCTCCACTATGCAATACCACATCCGAAGTACTGTGTGCAGTATGAGAACGGTAGCCGGCAATGGCGGACACCACATTACCGACGATTTTCTGCGTTTGCTTATCCTTAACCAAGGTATTCATATCGCGCTCAGCGATAAAAGAGAGCATTTCCTCACCTGGACGATCATCAAACATCAAGCGATTGGCATTACTGGCATCGCCATTTTTACTGCGCGTAAAAAAGCCGCTCTGGGTAGCATCATCGGGCAAATTCACTGGTGGCATATTTAAATTATTGTAGACTCGACCAATCACCACCGGGCGGTCCGGTTGACCATCCACAAAGTCCACCACTACCTCCTCGCCCACGCGAGGAATTTGCACACCACCAAAACCCGAGCCCGCCCAAGGTGATGAAACACGCACCCAGCAGGAACTGTTTTCATCCAATTGCCCATCACGATCCCAGTGAAATTGCACTTTAATTCGACCGTATTTATCCGTCCAGATTTCCTCACCGGCTGGCCCCGTCACCACCGCTGTTTGAGGACCTCCCATTTTAGGTTCCTGATGAATTCGTGGGGCGCGGAACTGTGTGTCTTTAGGTATATACGTCGCTACAATTTCAAAATAATACTGCTCATCCGCACCGGAAACATAAGATTCCATGACAATATCGTAAGTGACCTTAATCACCAAATAGTCCCCGTTATCGTTGGGGAATGGTGCATTCTGCAATGTCATGATATAGCCGGGTGCTAAATCTCGTAAGCGCGTGCGTGCTTCAGCAAAGTCCTGCAATGCCTGAATCGACTCCAAATGCACCCGGGCATAATGCGCCGACTCGTCTGCTGACACATAGCCCCCAAATGGCTCATAAACCGTTAAATCCATGCCCGTTTTCTGTGTTAAACGCGAACTAAAACCGCTTAAATCAGCGCGTGGATTTTCGAAATTATAGTCTTGTGTAGCGTAACTATTTGCTGTTAATTGTCCCCCCGGTTGCCAATCAAAAATATGTTGTTCTTTGGCATACACCATTTCATCTTCAGCATAATAGTAAGCCGTGCTGTTAACCGGCAACTTAGGGTGACTCTCCTTGTAATCGCTCAATACCAGATAATGCTTCCCCTCTTCATGACGGAACCAATAGTAAATCCCTTCATGTTCCAATAAACGGCTGATAAAGGCAAAATCGGTCTCGTCATACTGAACGCAATAGGTCCACTTACGATAAGACTCAATCAATTTCTCTTCTATCAACAAGTCATAGGATTCCAACACCTCACGCACTACATCAAGGGCAGACATTTCTTGGTATATACGACTGTTCTTTGCTTGGGTGCTGTACCACAGTTGTGGTACGACAAAGAGCTCGTAAATAAAATACTTCTTCTCATTGACCAATTTCTCGCTGACTAAACGAACCTCTCTGACCATACCGTTCAGATAGCGAGGTTGTGCGCCGGTATCAATCTCAATCGTCACATCAGTGCTCGGTAATTGGCTTTGCTCAATGGGCAAATCCTCACACACGGCCTGAATCCGGTATTCAAAGAGAGCAGATAACTGCTCACTGCCTTGCAGTGAGAGGAATCGCAAGCGTTCGGCAAAGAGAGTGGTAAGATTGACGACACGATTCATGACTAAGACCTTTTCAGTGCTGAAATATTCGGGGAAATACGGGAGGGTTGACGGTGTTGCTCGGACCATAACTCAGCCTCAAACAAGGCCTCATCTTTTTCCAAGGCGCCTGCACGTTTTTTTAAATCGGGCTGATCGCTTAAAGCACGATGAAAACGCGTTTGCTGCAACTTGGCCTCGGCAAAGGTACTGCCACTTAAATTGCTAAATGAAAAATCAGCGTGCTCCAAGTCACAATGATCAAAGCAACTATTAACGGCGCCGGCTTTTTGCCAGACACTCATGGCCAAATCACTGTGTTCAAAGTTAGCTTTTTCAAAACTCGCCTCAACAAATACTGCTTGTCTGAACTGGGCAGAGCGGGCGCTTAACTCTGTTCCATGAGCCTCGACAAAAATGCCATAAGGCGCTTGCACACCGTCAAAATTAGCATGACTGAGATTAGCTCCTTTAAAAGAAGCTTGGGCTAATTGACTTTGTCTAAATGAAGCAAAACTCAAATCACATTCAGTGAAAACGCACAAACTGAGATCTAGCTCCTCAAAATGACTGCCACTTAAATTTGATTTAGCCCAAACAATATGTTTTAACTGACAACAATTCAGTGTAAGCTCACGACAATCCAAGTCATAAAGAACTGATTTATAAAGCTGACACTGACTCAACTGCGTTTCTTTAAAAGTGGTATTAGCAAAAAGGGTCTCACTTAATTCCAATCCGGTCAGACTTACCTTCTGCAATGAAGAATTCAAAAAGGCGGCCTCTCTTAAATAACCCTGCTGGACCACACTCCCATCAAGGATTGATGCTTGCCATTTCACGTTGGGCAAGAAACAGTCATACATATGAACACTTTGGAACTGACACTCATTAAATAACGCCATATTGGCATGGCACGAATGAAACTCAGCTCCGTTAAAATTACAGTCATTAAAAACACTTTGACTGAAATGCACATCAATGAAACGGGCTCCACTAAAATCAACCTGGTCAAAAACCACCCCCGAGAAATCCCATTGTTCAAAGACAGCACCAGAGAAGTCCAGATGGCGGATCGGCACACCATTAGCCAACCATTCTTGCAATAAGACCTGATCAAACTTCATTTACTGCCTCTCTTTGACTTGGCTCCAGCTGAATCTGCTTCAAGTAATTTTCATGTTCAATACAATCACTATGCACTTTAGTCTGACCCATATCACATCGGAAAAAATTTACTCGAGTAAAATTAACTGCTGAAAATTCCGCATGAGTAAAAAAAGCATTCGTCAAATTCGCATCGGTGAAATCCGCAGCAACAAAACGCGTACGCACAAAGGTGGCGTCAGGCACTTCCATTGCGACAGCAGTGATATTTTTAAAGCTTGAGGTGGAAAACTCACTATTTTCAACAATGGCACGGTCAAATTGACAAGCCTCAAAATTCAAGCCCCGCATACAACTGTTTTTAATCAATGTGTCTGAAAAATCCACCCCAAGCAAAGTTTGAGAAGTGACAATGGCCAACGCTTCCAACCATGAGGATTTAAAACTCACCTGCCCCAACTCTACATAGGTTAAAGCCATGCGGAAAATGTAATTATTCTCAAAATCACATTGTGAAATTTGACATTCCGTAAAAGCACAGCGCAACCACTCGCACTCATCAAAACTGGAGTTTCGCAAATGGGATTCCAATAATGCGAAACCGTCCGCTACACAATGATTTAATCTTGAATCAATAAGCTCAAAATTTTGCCACATGCTCTCATTAAAATGACAAGAACTTAGTTCACACTCTGCAAATACCAACTGACTCAACATCAACTTCTCAAACCGGCAATTCTCGAAAACTGCTCGCTCAAAATGACATTGGTTAAGATTGCTTCCTTCAAACCGACAATCCTTGAACCGCGCTCCCTGCAATGTGGCAAAACAAAAAGCTGTTTCCCCAAAACGACAATTTTCAAAACTGCTTTGACTAAGATTAGCTCCCTTAAAAAGAACAAGAGAAAAGTCCATATCCTTAAAACACAAACCTGACAAATCTATACCGCTCAGATCCATCGCTTCGACAGACTCACCATGCGCTATTCTGTCCAATAATCGCTCACGTCCTTCCAAAGGACTCTGCGTTAAAACGTATTTGCCTTGCTCATAATGTGCGCTTAGGGACCACATTTTTTTCTCAAGTCTGTGCAAACGCATCTCATCTTGCGCACTCTGCTTCGTCTGCATCCGATTCAGTTGACTTAATCGACTTTGCTCTGTGGCCTTATTAATATTGACGCGTCCGGCATCCTCACGGATCCGATCAAATAAAGCATCTGAACCGGTTAACTCATTTAATTCAGTATCCAAGCCACCACTCAACACATAACGCTGTCGCGCTTCCTTTACCTGTCTGAAATGCTCACGCAATTGCTCAACCCTCTGATCTTGCCAACGCTGCTGTTCAGGTAAATAACGCAGATCTGCGCGTGGTTGAGGCCCGACTTCTTCCGGCAAATACTCATCCGCCTGCAAACCCATCGTTGCCAAATGTTCACGCGTAATCGTACGCATATAGTGCTGCAATTTATGCAGTTTTTCACTCATAGGTCCCAAATCACCGGGTTTAGAATCAAAACCGTGGGTTTGCACATTCTCCGGTAACAAATCCTCATCCGAATAAGCCAATAGTGCCGAACGCTCAACCTCTTCACGCTCCTCCATAAACTCCAGATAATGCGTTTGTTCTTTAGCTGAATGCACCCACTCTAAAGCAGCTAACACATGCTTAATATCAGAACCATCTTCATGCCAGCAGGGCACGGATTCCTGAAAGATTAACAAATACTTTTCCAAATGCGGAATTAACCACAAAGTTTTAAGCTTCAAAAAAGCTTCCTGGGTGATAATTTCATCCTTCGGGGATTTTTGCATTTTCAGTAAACAGCGGGCACGCCAAGCCGGCACACACCCATGCCATAACGCTTTATTGGGATGCATATGGCGCACTGCAAACTCGGTGTTTATAGGCAACTCACTCAACTCCGACCAAATTTGCTCACTTTGTGCAGCGTTAAACATCGTGGGATCCATATCCGGAAAAAAACCGGGGAAATCGGTTTTTTTCCACTCCTCACTATAGTTGCCCACCTTACTGAAACGAACAGGCCACATCATAGATTGGGCACCAAAATTATACGCTCGATGCTCTGAGGACGGTTCGCTCAACAAATCCTCAGGGTTCTCCACATTGGGCATCGCCACACGATCAGAAGATTGGCTTTTATTCGGATCAATCCATCCCTTGCCCTCCGGATTATCCGGATACTGTTCACCACCATAACTGTTAGCCCAGCTTAATGGCATCTCCTTAAAATCAGCGGCCGGGCTGATTTTTTTATCTTTGTAATGACGCTCACCAAAAACTCGTAAAGTACGCTGCTTATCATTGACTCGCACCGTCACATCTAACTCATTTTTTTGCTCGGCAAAAGCACTATACGCGACACCGGACACGAGAAACTCCGGATGCACTTTAGGCACACCGTACTCAAGTACTCCGCCACAATCCATATGACTTTTTGCGACATCCCATAACGTGCTTTCAGTTTCTAGTATGGGGCTGACATCCGATGCGTCCACCATGACCAATACACTTAAACCGAGCCGCGATTGACTGCGCCAACGATAAGGGCGAACCTGCAGACTGAGCGGCATTGCTTTGGTAATCTTCATAATTCCTTATAACTTCTGAGCAATGCCATGCAACTGTGTCAGATTCATTTTCGACAAATCAATACCTATCAAGCTGCCTGCATTCTTCTCCATATCATCCACTTTGTGCACAACTTTAATTTGCACACCCATCAATGCTGCTTTTGAGGCCTGATGCGCATCCTCTATAAAGTTAGCATTAAGCTTGACCCCACTATAATCTACGACATTAATAGCAGCTTTCCCCTCGACCACTGTTAAACCCAAATAACAAGAAGTGATCGTTTCAATCTTTTGTGCAACGGCAGAGACACTATTCTCCATACTTAGCTGTGTTTCTGTGGCTCCCGCTTCACTACTATAGTTCGCACTTAAATCGGTAATTGAAGCGCCTGATTGCAGGGAATAATCTCCTGCTTTCACATCGATACTTTGTGCATTTTGGTTCATTTCGCCTCCACTAACCGTTAGCTTTGTGGAACCCGCAACTTGCACCACTTCAGCATCCTGAAAAATACTATGTTTATTTGCAGCCACTGTATCTTTACGTACTCCAGTAATACTCTGCTTATAACCACTATCATAGGAATGAATAGCCGGTTCTGCTGCTACAGTTAATTGCTCCGTACCCCCTGTAGTCTCCGTATTAGGACCGGTATAACTACGGCGCTGACGTTGGTGCACGGTATCTGTACTGTTACCACTCACCGTTAGCGTATGACCACTTTCATGTTGATATGCCGCATTACCGCCAACTTTCTTCGTGTGCATACCACCATATGACCAATGATGAGCACCACCGATATTGGTCGCCGAAGAACCTCCCACGTTGTGTGAGCTGTCGTTTTTAACAAAATAATCCATTGATTTCTGAGCAACCATTTTCACCAACTCATTGCCCAAAGCATCTTCAAATAGTACGGAGTTAGCCTGATCAGAAGTTCCATCCTTAGTGCGTGTATGAAAACCACTCACCGTAGCATTAGCCGGCAACTCCACAGGAGGCATATTGTCCGCATTGTAAAGACGTCCAACAATGACAGGACGATCGGGGTGACCTCCTAAAAAGTCAACAATCACCTCCTCATTGACCCGAGGAATCTGCATACCGCCAAAACCACCTCCTGCCCAAGGACTTGAAACACGCACCCAACATGAGCTGTCACCATCATCAATTTGGGCGCTATCCCAATGAAACTTCACTTTCACACGACCGTATTCATCGGTCCAAATGGACTCCCCTTGCGGCCCCACGACAACTGCTGTCTGGGGACCATAGGTGTATGGAATTGGAGTGAGTTTGGGCTGACGATATTGCACTGTGGCGGGAATTAATTTAACCGCACATTTCGAATGCGCTTTTTGCTCCTCATTAGTCGCATAAGCCGCTTCCGCCAAATCATAATGAATGGCAGTAATCAAATACTGCTGATTTTGTGCTCTGTCCGGATGGCGTTCCAAGCTAATCAACTCTCCCACACTCAGTAAAGGACTATTGGAAAGCGCCTGCACCGTTTTACGCTGTGCTTCAAAGATTTCAATATTGATGGCGGCGTAACGTTCCCCATCCTCTAGCTCGGCATAATCACCGATGGCTTGATAAATCTCCAAAGGTACACCATGATGGTGCGTTTGCGAAGAGTTTTTTTGCACCGATAAATTAACATTTGGTTTGTTAAGATTATAATCAACCGCCGCATATTTATTGGGTGACAAACTTAAGCGTGGTTGCCATTGATAAAAATGCCCTTCCTCGTGATCCAGACCACTGCGTCGATCATAGAACTTCATGCTGTCATAAGCAGCCACCGCTTTGTGCTGATGACGGTCATCGGCAATAATCAATCGATGCTTAGCCTGCGAATGCTCAAACCAATAATACAGCCCTTCATGCTCCATCAAGCGACTGATGAACTCAAAATCCGTCTCATCGTACTGCACACAGTAACCCCATTGACGGTAACTGCCGCTGGTTCTAAACTCCAACTCAAAAGGATAGTCCTCAAGCGTTTCACGAATAATTTCGGGAATCGTTTTCTTCTGATGGATTTTATAGTGATTATTTTGGGTTGCTAGCCATAACCAAGGACGGATACTAGCCTCAAAAATAAAGTAACGTTCTGTCAAGGTTTCCTGAGCAATACGTTTAACGCGGGTCACCAAACCACTCAGATAACGCCGCTTACCCTCAATCTCGACATTAAGAGTGATTTCCTCGCCAATGAGTGCCTTCGCATCAAAACCGATATCCTTTGAAAGGAATTGCAATTGAAACTCATACAAAGAAGAAATCGCTTCGTCACCACTTAAGGAACGAAATAATAATTCCTGCTCGGCAAAAGAACCGCTGATTTTAAAGATTTTTTTCATGATAATCTTTATTGTCTATAAAATAGCCTATCCAGCAAAAATGGAAATATGAGTACAACCTGTCAACAAACAAAAACCAATCGTATTCGTACGATTCTGTGGCCCTCCTGCGCACATACGATTAGCAGGACAACCAAACAGCAAGGTTGTGTACGAGTTCAAAAAAATGCGGCGACTGACAGAAGAAACCGTATTTGAAATTACACCCAATGCGACACCTGGAAAATCCCCTACTGTTAACGGTATTTTAGTGGCCAAATTGTGCGCAAAAGCATTGTTAAATAAAATGCTGACGGCCACCGGTATCGCCGCCATCGCAAAACCTATATCGGGAAACGGAACTGGTACCATCGCAGGGGTTTTACACACATTGGGAAAAGCGAAATCGATACCGAACAATTGATTCGCAGCAAACATTTCAACTCCTTTAAATACCTCTATGGATTATCAATCGTAATTCCGGTCAGCTGATTTTTAGAGGCAACCTCCTGACCTTTTGAACCGACGATTTTTAATTTGACTCCCATAACTTCACCCTTTAACTGACTGGACTCATTTTGATTGTAAATCCCCCCAAGTTTGACTCCCGCCATTCCAAATTTATTGATTTGTTGGGACTCATTGAGCCCATTGAAAGCTAAACTAAATGCACCTCTACTCGTACTCTGCACCGCCAGTAGATCTTTTTCCAAACTAAGCACAAGTTCCGTTTGGGACTGCTCAATCACGGTAGGAGCTACTTGCGTCAAACCGGGTGCCATCAGCGTGACATTGGCACCTGCCTTACTCTGATGATTCGCTGTAGAATTAATGACTGTCTCACCGGAGACCTGGATATTCACCGGTCCACTTTGAATATTCATCGGCCCGCCAGTCACTGTTTTGCTGTAGCCCGATGCCACGGTAGAACTTTCATCTCCAGAAACCTTACGTGTCACCGAACTCTGTGCCGTATGGGTATAATCCGTTTCCACGGTACGATCGCGACCGGCTCCGTAGGTGTAACTCGCCTGTCCGCCGACCACATTTTGCACAAAACCTCGCTGCATATTAATCACGGCATTACTGCCAATTTGATGACTACGCGGCCCTCTAACCGTTTCATCCGATTTACCCAGTATGGTGCGCTCTTGATTGGCCTGGTTTAATATCGTCGAAGCTGCTTTAAAAATATTGTCATCAAAGCCGTCCACACTCAGATCCGTGGTACCGCCATGCTCACCCATCTGTTGACCGATGACATTAATGTCCTCATTGTTTTTGACCAACGCATCCATATCTTTTTGCGCCTGGAAGCTTAGCATCTCGGCGTCCGGTTTGTCCTCTAATAGCATTTGGTTGGCAGTTGACGCATCACCAAATTTGGAGCGCGTCACCGTACCGCTTTGTGTGGCGTTGGCAGGGAACTCCAAAGCCGGCATATTTTCCGCATTGTATACCCGCCCCACCACCATCGGACGATCCAATTGTCCACCAACAAAGCCTACAATTACCTCATCCTTAATACGCGGGATTTGCACACCCCCAAATCCACCACCAGCCCACGGACTGGAGACACGCAACCAACAAGAACTGTTTTCATCCTGTTGACCCTCACGATCCCAGTGGAACTGCACCTTAATGCGGCCATATTTATCGGTCCAAATTTCTTCTCCCTGAATACCGACCACTTTGGCCGTCATCGGCCCTTGTGCTTTGGGGATAGGGGTCACTTTGGGGGCTCTGAACTGCGTTTGATGAGGAATGACAGTAAGCTTTACTTCTATTTGATGCTTTTCCGCATCTCCACCGCCATCCGTTGCGTAGGAGTTTTCTTCCAGATGAAACTCCGTAGCAATAATCAGATAGGGGTTTTGAGCTGCTCGCAGTCGTGCAACTTCAAAAATATGCCCACAGCTTAATAGAGGATAATTGCTGAACGCTGTACAAGTCTGCGAACGCCATGCATCACTTTCGGCGGCGACACGAACATATTTCTCGCCATCATCCAACTCAAAATAACCCGGCAAGGGATCATAAATCTCCATTGTCTTGCCATTATTTTTACTCAGCGAATAACTCACATCCAATTTAGCGGAAGCCTTCTCAAAATCGTAATCGACCATCGTGTGCTTATTACTATATAGACTATCCGCAAAAGCCCAATCACGTAGAATAGGACCATGAGAAGGCTGCGATTGATCGTCGGAGTAATAATTAATACTGAATTCAGTACCTGAGGATGGTTTATGCGCCATGGTACTGTCCACCAAGACTAGTTGATGCTCACCCTCTTTATGCTCAAAATAATAATAGATCCCCTCCAACTCCATCAAACGACTGATGAACTGGAAATCGCTTTCATCATATTGCACACAATAAGGCCACTCGCGATAATCCTCGCGAAGCTGCCAATCCACACTAAAGGGGTATTTAAGCAATACTTTTTTAATGATATCGGGGACAGTCAAGTTTTGAAAAATACGATTATCGGTGTTTTGCGTTGCCAACCATAACCAAGGATGGATTTCAAAACGATAAATATGCTCTCTATCATTAATATCGGCAGGCTTCAAATACTGAACCTGGGTAATTAAACCCTGAAAATAACGTTTACCCTGATCAATCTCTACATGCACTTCCAACATCGTGCCAAGCAATTGCTCCAAGTCCAAATCACACTGCGCTGCCACCAAATCAACGCGGTAATGAAATAAGTCAGATAGTCTTTCCTGACCGGAGAGTGACTTGAACTTCAGCTCATCACCCAAAGCAGTGATCGCGTTCATGTGTCTATTCATCATCTTACTTCCGAGAAAACAAAAAACCACTCAACAGCAACAACGCTTGAGTAGTCTTTTCAGATAGAGTTTTATTCAGGAAAGAAGTCTAGATCACATTTATTGCAGATTGATGACGAAATTGTGGCAAGCGCCTGATGTCATACACTTGATGTAACAACACTTAACACAAACACCCGTCCAAGCCTAAAAGGTAATAAATTGATACTTTTTTATGCGAGAGTTAGAAAACACAAATGTGATATCTAAGGTAGCGTCAAGCTTATCCCATATGGATTTGATCACTATCCACTTTGACCAAGTCTTTACCCGTCACCATCGTATATTTAGAATGAATACGCGCACTATCTTCGGCTTGATAATCCATCGTACCGGCACGCACCTGCTCCACTTGTTCGGTAATACGGAAAGTGCTGCGACTCATCTGTGATAGCCTATCCACGATCACCTCATAGACCTTACCGACCAGACGGGTTATGCTGATAGTAGAGCGCAACTCTTTACCTACATAATCCGCACGATCAATCACACATTGTGCCGTCTGCGCCTCCATCTCGACATGGGCAGATTGAAGTTTCATAGCTTCTGTACTTTGCAGAGACAATTGTTGCGAACGAAGCGTCAAATGCCCTTGGAACTGCAACTCAGCCTGCTCCGGTTGCGCCTGCTTAATAATGGCAATAATATACAAATGCTCACTATCAGGACCACTGATTAATACACTGTCGCCAGGACTCGGCATCAGTAAGCAACTAGCCGCCTTTTCACACAAATACTGAAGGCCTTCCACCTTTACCGAATAGGCTCGCGCTACACCGGCTTCATCCTCAAGCACTTCAATAACCTCCGCTAAGGTATGCAAAGGCTTACTTGTAGAGGCGGGCATCTGGTGAGTACGCAATAATTGCTCCAACTCACCAGCCGCAGGTGCTAATGGCTCGGATTGAGTATTCGGGCTTTGGTAAAGTGATCGATTGGTCAATGTGCCCTGCGTACCAGACTTAGTATTCATAAGTGAAAATTCCTACCATAAACGCTCTTATTCATTGAGCGCAAAAAAATAGACTTATTAGTTTATTACACGATGGTTGCAGATTTATTGCAGCCATTACAAGCTGAGGATATGAATATGAACATCTTATCAAGAAGGCTTGGCATAGATAAGCCGGCACAAACTGTGGTGTTAATTGTTATTCCGGCAGAGGAATAAACGCTTGCTCATCAGCAGGAACCTTAACAAATCGATCCGCCCACCAAGGCATGGATTACGAGTACATTTTAAATATTGTTCTTTCCATCATTGCTATTGTGTGTTTTTTTGAAAAAACGCATTTAAAAGAAATTTATTATGATCCTTACGCCAAACGCCAAGCATTACAAGGTAGTAGATAACATTGCCGTTAACAACATCTGTGCAGCGAATAAATAATTTAGCTAAACTAATGGCACTAAACGACAAAGGAATAACAATGTACGTAGACCAATTAAAAAAATTTCTAGATAGTCACCGCCCACTATCTGAAATTACAGTACGCTCATTATTTAATGATTTTGCACTAAGATACAACCACGAAAGCAATCGAATTGAGGGTAATAACTTAACGTTGGTTGAAACTCGGGTATTCCTAGAGCAAGGTGTTACTGTTAAGGGTAAACCGTTTAAAGATTTTTTAGATGTAAATAATCATCGCTTAGCGATTGATTACATGATGGATCTTATTGATAAAAAAGAACCATTAAGTGAAGGTTATATCAAAAAATTTAATGCTATCTTATTAAAATCAACAAAAGACGATCAATACGCTGGTGTTTATCGTCACATACCTATCACAATAGCAGGTTCTCCGCATACGCCACCCCAGCCATATTTAATTGCTCCCAAAATGGAAGAGCGCATTAATTCATACCACACTGATATAGCCCACCCCATTGAAAAGATTGCCAAATTTCATGCCAAGTTTGAAGCGATTCATCCATTTATTGAAGGCAATGGTCGCACGGGTAGGCTTATCATGAATACCGAATTAATGAAGCATGGTTACCCAATGGCCATCATTAAAAGTGATGATAAAGATACGTATTATGAAGCGTTGATTGCTGCTGATAACGGTGATTATTCGTTAATCATAAATTTAGTTACTGAAGAAGTGGAAAACTCAATTAAACAAACGCTATCAGTAATAGATCCTGAATGGCCAATTAAGTTTGAGCATTACTTCAGTAATGAGAAAGAACGCTAACACTGAAGCCTAACCCGGTGGCAGAAGCATGTAAGCTGAAGGGATGGCTGGAAACTATGACGTTTTGATGTTGGAAGGACTTGATAGGCTTTCAAGAGATCAAGTTGAGCAAGAACGGATTGTGAGAAGATTAGCGTACCGAGGTATCGAAATAGCTGGCGTGGCTGATGGCTATGACTCTACCCTTTCAGCTCGCAAGGTTCTCAGAGGAGTAAGAGGCTTAATTGATGAAATTTAAAAATCATATTACAACAATTAATGGCACAGCTAACCAACCCTTTGCCGTATGACTTGGATGATGTTGATCTGTCGGAGTACAAATCAATTGCTGATGAATGGAAAAACTGGGAGTATGTTAAAGAACATGCAATTAAAGTCTCTCATTGGATTTTAGATAGTGAAATAAAACTTTCTGAGATTGAGATGGAGCCTGTAAATAATTTTGTGTAACTTCCTT
>NZ_KV793604.1:0-690 GCF_001808505.1 Oligella sp. HMSC09E12 | reverse complement strand
CGTTATATCTCTTGAGGTAGATCTGTGCTAACCGATGAACAGAAGAAATACCGAGACCGCGCTAACCGTGCGCGACGAGAGCTCCTCAAAGAAAAGGAGAAATTCGGCGCGATTTCGGACGGCTCAGGGAAACGCTACCGGGTGTGCGTTTACTTTGTGCTTAGCGGTGCTCCAGAAAAAGCAGTCGAGTTCATGGACTGGTTCGAGAAGGAGTTCCCGGATGACGTTGGTGAGCCCGCGTTTCTCTTATATGCTGCGTTGGCCTATTACCGGGTGGGGTCTCTGGGGAAAGCGCGGGGATACCTGCTGGATACGATGTTAAGCAACATTTACCTACTCCCCTATCTGTTTTCGCGGCCAATGCCCAAGCAAGACATGTGGCACTCATCTAATTGGGCACAGCCAGACTACATCGAGGAGATTGAAGAACTTCTGGAAGGGCCAACGAGTCAGGAGCGGGAGTGGTTTCAAGAACAGTTCGAGAATGAACTCTTCACGAGCATTCGAAGCAAGTGCATAGAAACATTTCACGCATTACAGCATGCAAAAGAGTTGGATTCCCGCCGTCGTATTCTTGGGGAGTGGCGGGACTATGTTTCATCTTGTCGTGCAAACGAGATATAACCAGTGGCAGCACGGTGACCGCTTTTCCGCCGCGCTGCGGCTCCAAACCGGCACGTGTGCCAAGCG
>NZ_KV793603.1:0-27851 GCF_001808505.1 Oligella sp. HMSC09E12 | reverse complement strand
GGGTTTGCCAACCTCGCTGGGCAAACATACAAAAAAGCCGAGAAATCCATTCTCGGCTTTTAAGTCACAGCATTAAGCGTAATTACATCTTACTATCGTTAGATGCCCGTGCTAAGCGGCGGGTAATATACTGCTGCTGCATGATGGAGAGGATGTTATTCACAACCCAGTAAAGTACTAGACCGGCTGGGAACATAAACATCATGGCACCGAAGACTAACGGCATAATCATCATGATACGCGCTTGCATTGGATCCGGTGGGGTAGGATTCAATTTAAACTGCAAGAACATCGTTGCTGTCATGATGGCCGGTAGGATAAAGTACGGATCGGCCACGGCTAAGTCCTGAATCCATAGAATCCATGGTGCACCACGTAGCTCCACACTGGCTAAAATCACGCGATAGAGGGTTAGGAAAATCGGGATCTGCAATAGTATGGGTAAGCAGCCGCCGAGGGGATTAATTTTTTCTGTACGGTATAGCTCCATCATGGCCTGATTGACTTTCTGACGATCGTCACCGTATTGTTCCTTAATGGCTTGCATGCGTGGACCGACATTTTTCATGCGGGCCATGGAGCGATAGCTTGCGGCTGACAGTGGGTACAGAATAATCTTGATGATAATGGTCAAGACTACAATTGTCCAACCCCAGTTACCGATAAAAGAATATAACCAGGTCATGAACTTAAACATGGGTTTGGCGATGATGGTTAGCCAACCGTAGTCAACCACTAAATCTAAGCCTGTACTAATTTCAGACAGCTGCTCTTGCGCTTGTGGGCCGACCCAAAGGACAGAATTGCTGCTTACTGTGGCCTCAGGCTGAATGGTGCCTAAAGGCTCAATTGCACTGATGGCGTAGAGATTACTAGCGATTTTACGTATATTGTAATGACGCTCTTTACCTTCTTCAGGCACCCAAGCAGTCACAAAGAAGTGCTGAATAAAGCTAATCCAGCCGTCATTAGTGTGACTAGCATGGGACAGATTGTTTTTATCAATATCGGAAAAAGAGATTTTTTCGAAGCGATTTTGATCCGTGTACATGGCAAAACCGGAGAAGGTCTTATAGAAATAGGTACCGCCGGGTGCGTCATGATTATCACGGGTGATTTGTAAGTAGAGCGAAGGTGTTTGTGGTTCAGCGCTGATATTGCTTACGCTGTCATTCACATCGATTTTAAAAGAACCGCGATGGAAAGTGTAGGTACGGGTCAGTTTTAAACCGTCGCTTTCAGCTTCAAACACAACCGCTAGGGTATCACCGCTCATCTCGGTCTCGTTGGAGACCATACGGAAAATGGTGTTTTGATTAGGGTAGTTTTTACCTGCATCACCGATCAGGCCGCTCTGCACGGTGTACGTATTTTCACCGTTTTCCAATAGTACAAAATTATGTACAGCATCAGGATCTTCGGGGCGGCTCAGATACAGTTCAGCACCGACAATTTGCGCTCCCTTGGTATCAAAGGAGAGATTAAATAAATCGGTACGAACATTAATAATTTCCTGTCCAGCCGTTGCTGCGCTGTCAGCCATGGGTGTCAGCTGTTGAGTACCATTGGTACCGCTGGCAGAAGGAATGGGGGTAGGCGTTGCAAGATCGGGTTGACGAGCGTCCTGCAATTGTTGTTCAGTCGGTTGTGGAAGGGGTGGATTGCGATAGCTCATCCAGTTATTCCAAATCATGAACAAAGAAAATACAAAAATCATCCAAAGGATGGAGCGTCTAGTATCCATTAGTTATTTCTTGCTAAATCGATGGGAAAATGTGCTGTCAAACAACATAACAGTTTAACCCACATTAGTCCTTTGCTATTTATAAAAAGCGTGGTTGATGGAAAAGCCATAGCCTTTAGCTACCTTTTTTAGGGGGGACCGGATCGTGTCCGCCTTTAAAAAAACCATTGCAGCGCGCAATGCGTTTAGTCCCTAACCATAATCCCTTGCACACGCCATGCGTTTCAATTGCCTCAATCATATAGTTTGAGCAGCTCGGTGTAAAGCGACATGATTGGCCGATCCAAGGACTCAGAAAATATTGGTAGCAGCGAATCGGCAAGATAAACAGTTGTTTTAAGCGCATCACCGTCTCCTTCTATTTAGCTGAATCAAATAAGCTATCAAGCTCTTGGCGCGTGATTTTTTTCAATTCAGTCAAAGAACAAGCGGGAATTTTGCAATGCAGTCGAACCACATAGTCTCCGGGCGCAAGCTCGTGGCGACGCACTCGAAAGGATTCTCGAATGACGCGTTTTATGGCATTGCGACTGGCCGCCTTTGGCGCATGACGTTTGGCAATAACTAAACCGAGTCTGGCGCTGCTGTCGGGCGCAGAGTAGTGGATATATCGATTGAGCATAAAAAACGCCCCTCGACCAATTCGCTTACCCCGTAGGGCTTGAGTGAATTCGTTGGGGCGCAGTAGGCGCGCAGATTTAGGAAATTTGGCGCCACTCATCGCTTTTAGGACCTGTTATTGCAGAGATCTTGGAAGTACCGGAATAGCTATCTCACCAAGGGTGCGACAGGAAAACTGCTTAATCTGAGCTTGAGCTATGATTAAACAGCTAAGCGCTTACGACCTTTAGCGCGACGTGCATTAATCACAGCACGACCGCCTTTGGTTTTCATGCGAACACGGAAACCGTGAGTGCGTTTGCGACGAGTAACTGATGGTTGATAAGTACGTTTCATGTCAAAATTCCTTAATTTTTAATAATTAATTAGGTGAGGCAATTAATTTATTGGTCGCTACTTTTTTGCTTTATTTGTATGCTTGATATTAGAGCAATAAACTAATGACCTAAAAGCTAAATTAGTGAAAACTATAAATTATCGCTAAAAAAAGTAATAAAGTCAATCGACTACGTCATAATTATGACTTAAAAGCAGCAAATAGGTGGCGAATACCGTCTTGTTTTTTGATTTATCCACAATCTATCCACATTGTGGATAACTTTATCTCGGCAGAGTAAAATAGTCTACTCTTTTTAATCATGCCTACGGTGATTTGTTGTATGAGTGATTTTTGGTCGCATTGCTTTTCTGTGCTTGCTCAGGAGTACCCTGTTGAGCAAGTCAATGCGTGGATTGAACCGTTAGACTTCGAGTCTTTTGATGAGGCTTCGGGTGTGTTGACGCTGTCGGCACCTAATCCGATTAAGCAAAAGTGGGCTAGAGACTCTTATGCGGCACGTATTAAGGCAATTGCTGAGGCGTGGTATGAGCGTTCGGATATTCAGGTAGATATTTTATTAGTTGGTGCGCGTGCTGCACGTCCAGTAACCAGAGCGCCGGCGCCTACCCCATCCGCGGCGACGATTGCGGTGGAGTCTGCCACTGAGGCGGTTGCCGAGTCTACTGGTAAATCGACAAAATTACTTGAAGCGGTTGAGTTAGCACGTCAAGCCGCCGCCTTAGCACAAGCTAAAAAGCAGCAAGCGGCGGCTACTGCTGATCGTGCTAGCGAGTCTGCGCCTGATTTATCGGAGGTGATTGGAGCACTCAAGGAGTTGTATCCTGAGGCAGAGAGCGATAGCGCAACGGATGAAGACATCACGATGCCCGCAGTGCGTATTGAGAGCTTGGATGAGGATGCTTTAGTTGCCGAATTAAATTACCAAGACGCCTATGAAAAAACCAATTTATTAAAGGAATTAAGCTTTGATACCTTGGTTGAGGGCCGTTCTAATGCGCTTGTGGTGACCGCCGCTAAAAAGATTGTGGATGATTATTCGGGTAATGAGCTGAGTTATAACCCTTTTTATATTTATGGCGCCACGGGTTTAGGTAAGACGCACGTGATGCATGCGATGGGCAATGCCATTTTAAAAAAGAAGCCCGGTTTACGGATTCGCTATATTCACGCCAATGAGTATTTCACGAGTATGGTGGATTCGATTAAGCGCAAGACCAATGATGCTTGGCAGCGTGATTATTTAAATTTGGATGTGTTATTAATTGATGATATCCAATTCTTTAGTGGTAAAGAGCGCACGCAATTAGAGTTCTTCCATATTTTTGAAAGAATGGTGCGGGATAATAAGCAGATTGTGATTACCTCGGATACGTATCCGCGGCAGTTGCAGGATATGAATCCGCGCTTAACCACGCGCTTTGATTCCGGTCTATCGGTTAGTGTGGAGCCGCCGGAGCTAGAGTTGCGGGTGGCGATTTTACATAAAAAGGCAGAGGACCATCGCGAATTTAGATTACTTGATGAGTCGGCATTTTTTATTGCTAAGCATGTGCGTAGTAATGTACGAGAGTTGGAAGGGGCCTTGACCAAGGTCATTGCTTATGCAGGGTTTTACGGTAATAAGGACTTAACCGTAGAAATTTGTCGCGGCGCCCTTAAAGATTTATTAAGTGCATCCATTGGACAGATTACAATTGAGAATATTCAGAAAACCGTTGCAGAATACTATAAAATCAAAGTATCCGATATGCAATCAAAGCGTCGTCAGCGCAATATCGTTGTACCACGTCATATTGCTATGTATTTAGCCAAGGAATTGACACAAAAGAGTCTTAACGAAATCGCTGATTATTTTGGTGGCAGGGATCATAGTACAGTGCTCAGTGCGGTCAATAAAATCAGCAAGGAAAGAATGAGTGATCAAGAGCTTAACCATCATTTACGCGTTTTAGAGCAATCACTAAAGGGATAATTACAAAGGGAAAGTCATGCAATTACTAAAGGCGAGTAGTGAAGTTTTAATCAAGCCGCTCAACACGGTGATAGGTATTGTTGAGCGTCGTAGCACGATGCCGATTTTAGCCAATATTTTAATTAAAAAAACTGGCAATCGCGTGGAGTTTACCACCACTGACTTAGAGGTAGAAATTACCACCACCGCCGATATTGGTGTGGGTGAGGAATCCGCTTTAGTGACGGTGTCGGCACGTAAGTTTTTGGAGGTTCTACGCACCTTACCGAGCGGTGGCATGGTGGATATTACGCTGGAGGATGCGAAGCTACAGATCGTGTGTGGTCGCAGCCGCTTTAGCTTGCATACGATGCCAGGCGAGGACTTTCCGCAGGTGGATCAGCCCGAGAGCTGGCAACAGCCAGACAGCGTTGAGGCGATTCCAGATACCTTTGTATTACCTCAAAAAACACTTAAACGCTTATTTAATATGGTGTCCTTTGCCATGGCTAAGCAGGACATTCGCTACTATTTAAATGGTATCCTGTTAGTGGTGGAGCCGGATAGCGTGCGTGCCGTGGCCACTGATGGTCACCGTTTGGCCCATCTGGCTGAGGCTATTGAGACCCCACTTACAGAGGAGCGACAATTGATTTTACCGGCCAAGACGGTGATTGAATTGCAGCGTTTATTAGATGAGTCTGATGAGCCGGTATCTATCAGTCTCAATAAGGGCGCTAAGCATTCACAAATTCGCTTTGCCTTTGGCGATGTGGTGTTGGTGTCTAAGCTTATCGAGGGTCGTTTCCCTGATTATAAACGCGTTATTCCGACCGATTACGAGCGTCATTTGACCATTAATCGCGAGGAGCTACAATCGAATCTTCAGCGTAGCCGTATTTTGGTGGCTAATGACCGTCTGCACGGAATTAAGCTAAGCTTTAATGACAATCAACTTAAGATTTTCGCTACCAACCAGGAGCAAGAGGAAGCGATTAATAGTTTAGCCATTGATTACAGCTACGAGCCGTTGGAAATTGGCTTCAATGTGAATTATTTACTCGATGCACTGTCCGTGATCAAGGATGAGGATATTATCGTATCGCTCAAGCCTATCTCGGGTTCATCAGTCATCATCAACTTAAAAAGCGACGATAACTTCAAATATGTCGTGATGCCATTGCGCATTTAATCAATCAGTAAAATTATGAGCGAAAACACAGAAAATATTCAATCCCAAGGCTATGGTGCCGGTAGTATTCAGGTCCTCAAAGGACTGGAGGCGGTGCGTAAACGTCCGGGGATGTATATCGGTGATACCTCCGACGGTACGGGTCTACATCATATGGTCTTTGAGGTCGTCGATAACTCAATTGACGAGGCCTTAGCCGGTTTTTGTGATGATATTGTTGTCACCATTCATACGGACGGTTCAATTTCTGTTGTGGATAATGGTCGCGGTATTCCGACGGATGTGATGCCAAGTGATGAGCATCAACGTAGTGCCGCTGAAATTGTGATGACCGAGCTGCACGCCGGTGGTAAGTTTGACCAAAACAGTTATAAGGTGTCTGGTGGCTTACATGGCGTGGGTGTGGCGTGTGTTAACGCGTTATCCGAGTGGTTGCGTTTAACCATTCGACGTGACGGCAAGGTGCATCAAATTGAATTTGCTAAGGGGGTACCACAGGGTCCTTTAGAGGTGGTGGGTACCACGGACAAAACAGGCACCAAGGTGCAGTATTTAGCGGATGTGGGTATTTTCTCATCGATTGAGTATCACTGGGATATCCTCTCCAAGCGTTTACGTGAGCTGTCTTTTTTAAATAACGGGGTCAGTATTCGTCTAGTTGACGAGATTAACGGTCGCGAGGAGAATTTCGCCTACGCCGGTGGGGTGCAGGGTTTTGTGGAGTTTATTAACAAAAGCCGTAGCACCATTCACGATACGATTTTTTATAGCTCATCGGAGTCTGAAGCTGGTGGGGTTAATGTCGGCGTGGATGTGGCGATGCAGTGGAATGACGGTTATAACGAGCAGGTGCTTTGTTTTACCAATAATATTCCACAGCGTGATGGTGGTTCACACCTGACCGGCTTGCGCGCTGCAATGACCCGCGTGATTAATAAATACATCGCTGATAATGACTTAGCTAAGCGCGCCAAGGTAGCCACTCAGGGTGAGGATATTCGCGAGGGTTTAGCGTGTGTCTTATCAGTCAAAGTACCTGAGCCAAAGTTTAGTAGTCAGACCAAAGACCGCTTAGTATCTAGTGAGGTGAGACCAGCGGTTGAGGAGGCGCTCAGCAAAAGTCTAGAGACCTGGTTACTAGAAAACCCGCAGGATGCGCGTGCTATTTGTGAAAAGGTGGTGCAGGCGGCAACGGCGCGTGAAGCTGCTCGTCGCGCACGTGAAGGTACCCGTCGCAAGGGCTTATTAGAGGGTGCCGGTTTACCGGGTAAATTAGCGGATTGTCAGGAACGGGATCCGGCTAAGTCCGAGCTTTATATCGTGGAGGGTGACTCGGCGGGTGGCTCGGCTAAGCAGGGCCGTGATCGTAAGTTCCAAGCGATTTTACCTCTCCGCGGTAAGGTCTTAAATGTGGAAAAGGCACGCTTTGATCGCTTAATCACAAGTGATCAAATTACGACCTTGATTACTGCCTTGGGCACCAGTATTGGTCCAGAGTTTGATATTTCCAAGTTACGCTATCATCGCATTATTATCATGACGGATGCGGACGTGGATGGTGCGCATATTCGAACCTTGTTATTGACCTTATTTTATCGCCAAATGCCAGAGTTAATTGAGCGCGGTTATGTGTATATTGCGCAGCCACCACTGTATAAGGTGAAGCTTGGCCGCGAGGAGCGTTATCTCAAGGATGAGATGGAAGAGCTTGCCTTTATGGAGGAAGTGGCGCTGCGAGATGCGGCAATTATTCCTTATGAGGGGGCAGAGCCGATTGAAGGTGAGACGCTAAAGAACATGTTCGAGCTTTACAATGAAGTGGCGACGGTCACCGAGCGTTTGTCGCGTAACTACGATATGGATACTTTATCGGTGATCGCCGAGGGGGTAGCGATTGATTTAAGTAGTGAAGCGGCTGCTCAACGGAGTATGGATGATTTGGCTGCGGCACTGGTCGATCCGGCGCATCCCCATTTGCTGAGCTTTAGCTTGGATTACGATCAGGAGTTGAATAAGCATCGTATTCTGGTGAATCGTAATCATCACGGCAATATCCGTGTGACTGTGTTGGACAGTGAGTTCGTGCAGAGTAAGGACTATGCTTTGTTAAAGCGTGCTGCCGAGACTTTCGCTGGTTTGATCGGCGAGCGTGCGGTGGTTTATCGGGGTGAGGGTGAACGTCGTCGTCAGGAGCGTATTAATGACTTCCGCGATGCGGTCAGATGGCTCACTGCTGAGGCCGAGCGTCAGGTCACTAAGCAGCGTTATAAGGGTCTGGGTGAGATGAATCCCGAGCAATTGTGGGAGACGACGATGAACCCTGAGGTACGTCGCTTACTACGTGTGCAGATCGAAGACGCCATCACGGCGGATATCGTCTTTAGCACTTTGATGGGCGATCAGGTGGAGCCTCGACGTGCCTTTATTGAGGAAAATGCGCTATTGGCGGCAAACTTAGACGTGTAGTTTAGGTGTAGGTTTCTCCAGGCAAATGGCTGAGTTTCTTAAGCGGAACTCAGCCATTTTTCAAATAATTAATAGCCTAAAGCGGCACCGTCCGGATTGCGTGGATCAGAATAACCGTACATGGTACCGTCAATGATTTGAATGGTCTGGGTGCGGCCCATGCTTGGTTTAATACTGACCTTATAGCCTGCGTCTTCGAGTAGTTGAACGGTATCCGGGCTAAAGCCTAGTTCAAGGCGTAACTCATCCGGTAACCATTGGTGATGGAAGCGCGGCGTGTTGGTGGCTGCGGCAGGATTCATGCCGAAATCGACGGCATTGATAATTTGCTGCAATACTGTGGTGATAATACGCGCACCACCGGGGCTGCCAGTCACTAGCCAAGGCTTGCCATCTTTTAACACCATGGTTGGTGACATTGAAGACAGTGGACGTTTATTCGGCTCAATCGCATTGGCTTTACCACCAATAAGGCCAAAGGCATTTGGTACACCGGGTTTTGAGGAGAAGTCATCCATCTCGTTATTCATCAGAATACCGGTGTCGCCCGCCACGATCCCACTACCGAAGTTTAGGTTTAAAGTATAAGTCACGGCAACCGCATTACCCTCTTTATCAACCACTGAGTAATGAGTGGTTTGATCGCTTTCATAAGGTGTTAAGTCGCCCGGTTTGATTTCTTGAGCTGGGGTGATATTGCCTTCGAGGACGGTCTCAGCAATACTTTTGGCATAGTCTTTGCTAGTTAATTGCTTGGTCGGTACCTTGACAAAATCACTGTCACCGAGGTATTCGGAACGATCGGCATAGGCACGCTTCATGGTTTCAGCAATTAAACTGATGGTTTTAGCGCTGTTAACACCGGATTCCTTAATGGGAATATGCTCTAAGGCATTTAGCATTTGTACGATATGAATACCGCCAGAGCTGGGTAGGGGCATGGAAACAATCTCATAACCACGATAGTCACCGCGCACCACCTCACGCTCAACTGCCTCGTAATTTGCTAAATCCTCTTTGGTGATTAAACCGTCATGGGCTTGCTGATCACGCACGATTTCATCGGCAATGGCACCCTTGTAAAAGGCATCAGCACCTTCGTTGGCTATTAATTTTAGGCTGTTAGCGAGGTTCTTTTGTACTAGGGTGTCACCGGTAGTCAAAGGCTCCTCACCTTTAAAAAAGATTGCTTTGGTCGTAGGCCATTTGCCTAGGTTGTCTTTTTCTACTTGCAATAGTTTAGCCATGGTTGGACTGACTTCATAGCCTTTTTCCGCCAGTTCGATGGCTGGCTGCATAACCTCGGCTAATGGCAGTGAGCCCCATTGCTCAAGCGCTTTTGTGAGGCCGGCCACGGTGCCGGGTACGCCAATGGCTTGGTGGGTGTACCATGATTTACGTGGGATAATTTCACCATGCTCATCCTGATACATGGTTTCTGAAGCGGCCGCCGGGGCCTTTTCGCGGAAATCCAAGGCGATGGTTTTGCCGCTTTTAGCATCGTGCACTAACATAAAACCGCCACCGCCAATATTACCGGCATTAGGTAGGCTAACGGCTAAAGAAAAACCGATCGCTACCGCGGCATCTACCGCATTACCCCCTTTTTTGAGTATCTCTAAACCGACTTGGCTGGCTAGATTTTGCTCGGTTGCCACCATACCATTCGTCGCTTCAACCGGATGAAAGACATTCATCTCATAATCATAATGATGGGTGGCGACGGCACTGGTGGGAGCGGTGATTTTAATATTTGCTTCACGGGCAAAGGCCGCTGAAGATAATGCTAAGCTTGTAGCTAATACACTTAGCAGTAGGGCTTTGCCCGGGCGCTTTGTATGAGGTGCTGAGGACCAGAAATTGCTCATGCTGTCTCCTTTGATTTGAGTAAGTCATTATTAATGGTCCGATTTTAATGAGTTTTAGAGACTCGTTCAATGAGGGAAAAAGCGTATTTATTGATAGTCCTAGTGTGTTGGAAGCACTCCTCCTCAAGCGCTATCGATGAGATACGTTATACTTAAGGAATAGAATTGCCTGTGATTTAAATCTATGAAGCATCAAGTCTTGTTTTTCGGTGATCTCCATGGTGGTTTCGATCATTGCTTGCCGATTGTGGAGCAATATCGACCGCAGGCTATCGTGTTGCTTGGTGATTTAGAGTTGGCGGCACCGATGCAGGAAGTATTTCGTGAGGTGCGGCAATTGACCCAGGTCTGGTGGATTCCTGGTAATCATGACACGGACGAAGAGCAGTATTTTGATCATTTGTATCACTCTGAGATGGCCGACTTTAATCTTGACGGTCGTGTGGTGGAGTTGGCCGGTATTCGTATTGCGGGTCTAGGCGGTGTTTTTAGGGGTAAGATCTGGCATCCTGCCGCTGAGTGTTGGAACTACTTTTCGCCCGAGGATTATGTGAGGGATTGTCATCCACGTCAGCTTTGGCGAGGTGGCGTGTCTTTACGTAATCGCAGTTCAATTTTCCCCGAGACCTTTATGGCGCTACGTGCGCAAAAGGCAGATATTTTAGTAACGCATGAGGCGCCGTCCTGTAATCGCTTTGGTTTTGCGGTTATTGATCGCTTAGCTAGGCAGATGGGGGCCTGTGCGGTTTTTCATGGGCATCACCATGATAATTATGACTATAGCCCACATTTTGAGCGTTTAGGTTTTGAGGTCTATTCGGTGGGCTTGCGTGGGGTGACGGCCTTAGACGGCTCGGTGATCCGTCCCGGTGAGGAGGATGGTGTCAATGAGTCGAGGGTCGCTCGGATCGGGTAAAATCACACGCTGGATTGGTGATAATCGTTTTTAGGAGTTGAGGATGCAAGAGCAATTTATTCGGATTGATGGGATGAGCTGCAATCACTGCGTTAAGCATGTAAGTGAGTTGTTAGCTGCGCTTCCCGGCGTGGAGCATGTGGCGGTGAGTCTGGAAAAGGCGGGTGCCACTGTTCAGTCCACGGCTGCGCTGGACTTAGAGGTGGTTCGTACGGCGCTGGATGAGGCTGGCTTCGACTTAGTGGACTAAGCGCTCCTTATTTTAATTTTATGAAAGCACCATTGGCCATGCGGGGTGGCGTGAATCCCAGTCGTTTATACCTACCGCGTGAGGGTCAATGGCAGGATTTGCTGAGCTTTTTGCTCGAGCGCTTTCCCTATATGCCGGCTGAGATCATAGAGGCACGTCTTGCCGCAGGTGAGATTGTTAACGCAGCCGGTGAGCCTTATCATCGTCATAGTGCCTATGTACCCGATAGCTGGCTCTGGTATTATCGTGAGGTACCGGATGAGGTTGAGGTGCCGTTTGAGCTGGATATTCTATATCAGGATAGGCACTTACTGGTGGTGGATAAGCCGCATTTTCTAGCCAGTATTCCCAGTGGTCGTTATTTGCATGAAACGGCCTTGTCGCGTTTACGTAAGCAATTGAATCGACCGGAGATTTCTCCCATTCACCGCTTAGATAGAGAAACGGCGGGGGTGCTTGTGTTTAGTTTAAGAGCAGAGGATCGTGGTGCCTATCAAAGTCTCTTTCAAGGTCGGCATGTGGAGAAGTACTATGAAGCCATTGCTCCAACCGTAGCGACCTTGAATTTTCCTGTCGTGCATCAAAGTCATATCACCAAAAGTCCGCAATACTTCACCATGATTGAGGTGGACAAAGCGCCTAATAGTGAGACCGTGATTGAGTTATTACAGCGTGGCGAGCGCTTCTCGCATTATGGTTTGAAGCCACTAAGTGGTAAAAAGCATCAACTGCGAGTGCATATGAATGCCCTGGGTATGCCAATTTGTCATGATAATTTTTATCCCGTACTGGCACCGGAGCGGGCGGCAGATGATTTTAGCAATCCGCTACAGCTTTTGGCGCGAGCGATTGGGTTTAGGGACCCGATCACGGGTGCAGCGCATTTTTTTGAAAGTCAGCGAAACTTAGATTTACTTGCGCTTATCCATGAAAGGCAAGATGTGAACCATGAGTGATGTATCTTTTTTCGTACAGCAAAATAAGCGCGCAATCCTAATTGAAGGTGTGGCCGGTAGTGGTAAATCCACCTTACTGGCTAAGCAGATGCTGTTGCATCGAGATGAAGCCGGTAAGCGTTTGATGCTGAGCTTTAGTCGCGCTGGGGCTGAGGTGCTGAGAGAGTATACCGGTCAGATGGGTTTAGTGCTAAACGATGAGAATAAGATTAGCACGATTGATGCCTTAGCCATGGAGGCCTTGCATGAACTGGGCGATGAGCGTAGCTTACTCAGTTCGTATGAGGTTGTGGAGCGGATTTTGCCGGATTTGGTCGAAGCGGTCTGCGATGAGTTTGAGGTGATGGACTTTTATGCGCCTCAATTAAGTGAGCAAGATATGTGGTTGCTGTTAGAGGACTTGGATTATTTTCGGGCCAGTCTGGCATACAAAGCGAGTACCTTTGAAGAGCAGCAGGAGATTTGCGGGGATCGACTGAATTTTGATTTGCGTTTGGTTGCCGCTTGCTTTGAGCGTTATGAGGAATTGCGTTGGACTTGGTATCGTCGAAGTGAGGCGAGCTTAAGCGGTTATAGAGAGCGGGAAGGCTTTCGGCGAGCGTCTGAAGCGGTCAGTGATTTATATCATCATGATTACTTTGAGCAGAGTAAGACTTTGCGTGCTTATCGCTTTATTTTTATCGATGAGTTTCATGATGTCTCGCCCTTACAGCTAGCGTTTATTCAAAGCATGATTGGCAGTGATAGCTTTGTGATGGCGGTTGGTGATCGCGCTCAAAACGTCTTTGCTTGGCGTGGTGCAGATACGGAGCTCGTCTTTAATCAGTTTGTTGAGACGTATCAAGCCGGGGTGGTGACGCAAAATTTTAGTTATCGTTTTGATGAGGGCATTGCTGATTTGGCGTCCAAAGCGAGCGGCAAGCGTATTGAGGCAGCCGCTAAACCAGCAGTTCAGATAGACTATCGGGCGAAGCATGTTTTTCCGGAGTTGTTAAGTAAGCCACGTAACCGGGTCGCATTAATTGCACAAAATCAACTGCAACTGATGAAAGCAGCTTGGCAAATTTGGATGCATACGCGTGGCGCCTATCGCTTCAGTTATCGTTTGTCGCAACTGCATGTGGTGAGTTTGGTAAATGTGCTGTATGCCTTAAAGACTGCGGAGTCTCCTTTGCGCACGGTGCTTAGTGAGCAAGCAGAGAGTGCGTTTGAGCCAGGGTTTAATCTAGCAGCAGCACCACAGATTGCAATGAGTGCAGCAAAAAAAGCATTTTCCTATGATGTAAAGCGTTTTTATCAAGGCGCCTACTGTTTACTTAGTGCGGAGGCCAAGGCTGAAGTTATTAAGGCCGCGGATCCGAAGAGTTTTCAAAGTTATACATTCATGCATTTATCGCGTAGCGAGGGGGATCCGGTTTTTAGTGAGGCCATGATTATGGCCCTGAGAGGTATTTTAAAAAGTAGTATGCAGCAGCCGCTAGCGCCATTATTAAATGACTTTGCTGAGCAAGCGGGATTATTTAGAATGATTGAATCGGCAGGCCTCTCGTCGGAATATCATTTTAGTTCGTGGCAAATCTTATTGCGCATCCTTCATTCCTTAGGCACGAGTTTTGAGACGTGGCCGCAGATCAGTCAATCCCTATATCGCGCTTGGAATGATCGTTCTGGTTTGCAATGCTTGACCGTGGCACAAGCCAAGGGTAAAGAGTTTGAACATGTGGTGCTGTATAGTGCGGATGAACATAGCTTTTTACCTAGAAAAGCCGGCGTAGAGAGTGCACAAAATGAGTTCTATGTGGGTTTAACCCGGGTGAAAAAGCATTTACAGTTCTGGCAAAGCTATTTTTAGCGCATAAAAAAATGGCAAGGTATTTAATGACTTTGCTGTTTGAAATAATCCGCCGGCATCATATCCTGCATAATGTAGTCCGCTAATACCTGATCGCAGCCGCTATTAAAGGCTAATTGCGCAAGTACGGTATGACCATCTAAAGGATTGACAGCGGTGACGCTTTCAAAGGAGCTCAGGCGTAGCTTTAAATGTTGTCTTAGCCGCTCTGCAAAATCTTCATAAATATTAGGAAGACTCAGGCTGAGTTCACAATGTTGAGGCGATGATTCTGTTGCTGTGCTTTGCGTCTCGAAGGTGTGATTATGCTTAAGAAATGGCTCCCTCACATGGTCGGGATATAGCTCATATAACAAAAAATAATTAAAGACGGTAGGACATTTTTTCTCAAATCCGAAGCTCACTGCATGGTCGTAGATGCCCTTGCGCGAGCCGCCTATCGCCTCGCTAGGGAGTGGGAAAAATAAGATGCTTTGCCAAGTGAGGTAGTTAACTTTGGAGTTATTGTCACCGGTCTCATTAACTAAAATAGGAATTTCAATCTCACAAAGTGCTTCATAGGGCTGATATAGTGATTCATCCCAACGATCCGCTTGTGTTTGAAGTGGAAAATAACGATAAACAAAGAAAGCCGCAGTAAGTAATAGCACAAACAGCAAGAAAATAACAATACGCTTCGTCTTCATCGTAATTAGCCGTAGAATGTGTTCTTTCTATAAGTAGCCTAGTAGACTCTTGGAAAGCTATTTTTAGCGCATAAAAAAATGGCAAGGTATTTAATGCTACCTTGCCATGTCTTATAAATTACTGTTCAGCAAATGCTCGCTCAATCACGAAATCGCCGGGTGTTGAGGTATTACCCTCAACAAAGCCACGTGCTTCAACCATGGCTTTAAGATCACGTAACATATCCGGGCTACCGCAAATCATCACGCGGTCTTCTGCTGGGTTAAGCGGTGGTACGCCTAAATCCTCAAATAACTTGCCCGTCTCAATATGCTGGGTGATGCGACCGCGGTTAACAAAATCCTCGCGCGTCACTGTCGGGTAGTATTTAAGCTGATTAGTGACCATTTCACCTAAATACTCATGATTTTTGAGATCCTTAGTGAATAAATCGTAATAGGCTAATTCAGCCACAGTACGTACGCCGTGTACTAAGATCACCTCATCGTATTTTTCATAGGTCTCAGGGTCACGCGTAATACTCAAGAACGGCGCTAAACCAGTACCAGTAGACAGTAGATATAGGCGCTTACCAGGTAGTAAATAATCGAGCACTAGGGTGCCGGTAGGCTTACGGCCGATGATAATACTATCGCCGACCTTGATATGCTGTAAGCGAGAGGTTAATGGACCATTAGGCACTTTAATACTTAAAAACTCTAAGTGATCCTCGTAATTCGCACTAGCCACACTATAGGCACGTAAAAGCGGTTTGCCATCAACCGGTAAACCAATCATAATAAAATGACCATTTTTAAAACGTAGCGCCTCATCACGGGTGGTGGTAAAGCTGAATAAGGTATCGGTCCAATGGTGAACACTAAGTACCTTACCTTCTAAAAAAGCTGACATATTGTGAATTCCGTATTGTGAAGATTATGCTTTATTAAAAACAATGGACTTAATTGATAGCTGCCAGTGTTTAAAATAAATACAGTAATCTATAGATTAGTTCTTTATAATACAATCTTGGTTTTAAACGTTTAGATTTTAAATCATTTATTAGAGGTAGTAAACGATGGCCCGTCTCTCAAATTTATTTAAAGGCGCCGTACTCAGTCTTTTTTTGTTCAATGCACCGATGGCTGTTGCTAAGGAGGTTATTCGGGTTGGTGAGATTAATAGTTATAAAACCATTCCCTCCTTTTTAGAGCCCTATAAAAAGGGCATTGAGTTGGCCGTGCATGAGGTAAATGCAGCGGGCGGTTTGCTTGGCGGTAAGCAGTTGGAAGTGATTATCCGTGATGATGGTGGTAGTCCTGGTGCCGCCGTGCGTGAAGCACAAAATCTCTTAAGTCGTGATCGGGTCGATCTGTTGTCAGGCAGCTTTTTATCGCATATCGCCTTAGCTTTAGCTGATTTTGCACGGCAGCGTCAGGTTTTCTTTCTGGCAGGTGAGCCCTTAAGCGATAAAATGACCTGGGGTAATGGCAATCGTTATACCTTCCGCTTACGTGATTCCACCTACATGAAAACACGTATGCTAGTACCCACAGCCTTGGAATTTAAGAAAAAGCGTTGGGCTCTGATTTATCCTAACTACGAATATGGTCAGTCAGCGATCGAGACCTTTAAGGCCGAGATGCGTAAGCATCAGCCCGATATTGAGTTTGTTTTAGAACAGGCCGTGCCTTTAAATAAAATTGATGCCGGTAGTGTGGTTCAAGCCCTAGCGGATTCCGGTGCCGAGGCGCTCTTTAACGTGCTTTTTAGTACGGATTTGACGAAGTTTGTGCGTGCCGGTCAAACGCGCAAGGTATTTGATAATCTGCCCACCGTCAGTATGTTGAGTGGGGAGCCCGAGTATTTAGATACCTTGGGCAAGGATACGCCAGTGGGTTGGTTTGTCACAGGTTACCCGTGGTATGCCATTGATACCCCCGAGCATGATGCCTTTTTAAAAGCGTATCAGGCGCGATTCAATGACTATCCTCGTTTGGGTTCTATCGTCGGTTATATGATGGTGCAATCGCTTGCTGCCGGTATTGAAAAGGCTGGCTCCACCGAGACCGAGGACTTAATTGCTGCTTTCAAAGGGCTTGAGCATATGTCACCGCTCGGGCCAATTTATTATCGACCGCAGGATCATCAATCGACCATGGGCGCTTATGTGGGTACCTTGGATGTCAAGGACGGTGTAGGCGTGATGACGAATATTCAGTATGTAGACGGCAAGGATGTGCAACCTACGGATGAAGAGGTCGCCGCATTACGTCCCACACGCGATTAGTTAATGTGACTAAGTCGGCCTCAGGCAATTAGCAACAGAGGCCGATTTTATTTTAGAAGTGCACCATGGAAGCGTTATTAATTCAGCTGCTTAACGGTTTAGCGAGTACCTCCAGCCTCTTTTTAGCAGCCTTAGGTCTGACCATTATTTTCGGTGTTTGCCGTGTGGTGAACTTTGCCCACGGCTCTTTTTATATGTTGGGACTGTATCTTGCTTACAGTTTTAGCATGCGTTGGGGCACCGAGTCGGTATTGGGTTTTTGGGGCAGTATTGTTGTCGCAGCTGTGATTGTGGCGGTCTTGGCTGCATTCATTGAGATATTGGTATTGCGTCGTATTTATAAGGCGCCGGAGCTGTTTCAATTACTAGCGACCTTTGCCATTTTATTGATTATCAGTGATGTTGTACTGTGGCAATGGGGGCCAGAGGATTTACTTGGTCCTAAAGCACCCGGGCTAGAGGGGGCGATAAGCATATTAAATCGTTCCTTTCCCGAATACGATGTATTGTTAATTTTGTTGGGGCCAGCGATTTTGTTGGCAGTCTGGGCCTTATTGCGCTTTACACGTTTTGGTCTGTATGTGCGGGCCGCTACCCATGATCGGGAAATGTTAGCTGCGCTGGGGGTTAATCAAGCGTGGCTCTTTACAGCGGTATTTGCCTTGGGTAGTTTTATTGCTGCCCTGGCCGCAGGCTTGGAATTACCGCGTGAACCGGCGAGTTTAAGCATTGATTTAAATTTAATCGGCGATGTGTTTGCGGTGGTGGTGATTGGTGGCATGGGTTCAATACCGGGCGCCTTTTTAGCCGCCTTATTGATATCTGAAATTAAGGCTATTTGTATCTTCTTAGGTTCACAGACGCTCTTTGGTGTGACGGTAGAATTTAGTCAACTGACCTTAGTGATGCAGTTTGTGTTGATGGCCTTGGTGCTGATTTTCCGCCCTTGGGGGCTGCTCGGTAAGCCACAACAAAGTCTGCCGCGCGCCTTACATAGTGAGCCACCGCTGAATCAAGGTTCTACCCTATTATCGGCTTGGCGCTTTAGCAATGTTTGTGCTGTTGGCTACTTTCCCTGCCTTGGCACAGCAATGGCCGTATTTAATGCTGATTATGCAAGACGGCTTAATTATGATGCTGTTTGCCAGTAGTTTATATTTTATTGCCGGGCCAGCAGGTATGGTGTCGTTCGGACATGCGGCCTACTTTGGTGTGGGGGCGTATACAGCGGCGCTGTTAGTGACGCAACTCGCTTGGCCAATGTGGCTAGTGATGTTGCTCGCACCTTTGGGCGGACTGGTGGCGGCGATGATTTTCGGTTGGTTTAGTGTACGCTTAACAGGTATTTATATGGCCATGCTGACTTTGGCGTTTGCACAGTTTATTTGGTCGGTGATTTTCCAATGGGATGGTTTTACCGGCGGCTCCAATGGGCTGATCGGAATTTGGCCAGAAGGGGTATTGGCTGAGCCACGTTATTACTACTACTTTAGCTTGGTGGTGGTGGCGATTTCATTATTGCTGATTCGGCGCTTGATTTTTACGCCCTTTGGCTATGCCATGCGTGCTAGTAGAGATGCGCCGCTACGGGCGCAGGCGATCGGTATTCCGATTAAGCGAGTACAATGGCAGGCTTTTATTGTGGCGGGCTTTTTTGCTGGTATCAGTGGGGTGTTATTTGTTTATGCCAAAGGGAGTATCTCGCCAGATGAGCTGAGTGTGGGGCGTTCGGTTGATGGCTTGGTGATGGTCTTATTAGGCGGGATTCAGGCCATTAGTGGTCCGGTCGTCGGTGCTGTGAGCTATGTGGTGTTGCATGACTGGGTCAGTTTATTTAGCGAGTACTGGAAGGCCTTATTAGGGGTCATTATCTTATTTTTGGTGTTGCTATTACCCGGCGGTTTGGTGAGTATTAAACATCGCTTCAGCTTTGCGCCTAAGCGCACGGTGCCACCTGGATCTCAGCCCTTACAGTCAGTGGCGACAAGTGGCAGTGAGGTGCTAGAGGCGACGGTTCCAAGTAGCGAGCGTGCTGTGACTGGAGAGCTTATTCTGCAGGTCAAGGATATTGCTAAGCGTTATGGTGCATTTTGGGCGGTAAACGATACCTCCTTTGATATTAAGCGCGGTGAAATGCTCGCCTTAATTGGTCCTAATGGCGCCGGTAAATCGACGATTTTTAATATGGTGGGTGGTCAGTTAGCGCCGAGTAATGGTGAGATTTATTTTAAAGGGCAGTCACTCAAGGGCTTAGATGCCGCCGGTATCTGGTCTAAAGGCATTGGTCGGACCTTTCAAATTGCGACCGTGTTTCATTCGATGAGCGTCTTGGAAAATATGCAGGTTGCCTTAAATCAAGCGCGCCGTCAGGGTGTTAGCAGTCCTGAGGCTGAAGACATGCTCGCTCAGGTGGGGCTGGAGCATGTCGCCCATCGTTTAGCCAGTGAGTTAGCTTATGGTGATGTGAAGCGTCTGGAATTGGGCATGGCATTAGCGCATCAACCGGCACTGTTGTTGATGGATGAGCCGACGGCGGGAATGGCGCCCGGCGAGCGTCATTTGCTGATGCGCTTAGTCAAATCCCTCTCCTTGCAGCGACACATGGCGGTCTTATTTACCGAGCACAGTGTGGATGTGGTTTTTAACTATGCCGATCGCATTTTAGTCTTGGCTGAAGGGCGTTTAATTGCCGAAGGAACGGCAGCTGACATTGCTGAAAATGAGCAAGTACGTGCCGTGTATTTAGGTCAGCGTGTGCTGTCAACAGAGGCGGGGGTTTAAATGCAAAGTTCAGCTAGCTTATTGAGTGTTAAGCAACTTTCTGCTTGGTATGGTCGTGCTAGAGCGCTGTTTGATCTGAATTTAGAGCTAAAAAAAGGTGAGGTGGTGGCATTGATGGGCGTCAATGGGGCGGGTAAATCTACCACGCTCAAAGCCATTATGAATCTACTGGATCATAAAGCGGGTCAGGTGCTGTTTAATGGTCAGGATATTAGCAAATTGCCAGTCTATAAAATCGCCCGTGCCGGCTTAGGTTTTGTACCAGAGGATCGGCGTATATTTACTGAATTGACGGTTAAGGAAAATCTACAGACTGGGCGTCAGCCTGCGCGTTATTGGCCTGACGGTGAGCCAGTGTATTATTGGAACGAAGAGGCTATATATCAGTTTTTTCCAAATCTTGGCAAGATGATTGACCGCCCGGGCGGTAAGATGAGTGGGGGCGAACAACAAATGTTGAGTGTGGCCCGCAGTTTGATGGGTAATCCCTTGATGTTGCTATTGGATGAGCCCTCTGAGGGGGTGGCACCGGTGATCGTTGATCAAATGATTGAGATGATTATGCAGCTAAAGCAAAAGGGCATCAGCATGTTGATTTCTGAACAAAACCACCATCTGGCTAAGCAGGTCGCCGATCGTTATTACACCCTGAGCATGGGTGAGATTGTTGATGCAGGGCGGATGTAGTACAAATCGCTAGCGGCTGAGAGGGAGCTTGTTGCCGGATAAAATGCTTTCTAAGAGCACGGTATCTTTGAAGCGATAGCGTTGAGCGGGGCGACCGCGACCCAGCACAATGCTTTGGCCGGTGGCTTCTAGTAGCTCCTGATGCTGTATTAGGCGGCGGAAGTTTTGCTTATGCAGCTCCATACCTGCTAGCGTCTCGATGCATTCTTGCAGTTGCAACAGGGTAAACTCCCGTGGCATTAATTCAAAGATCACCGGTCGATACTTGATTTTAGCGCGCAGCCGGGAAATGGCGGTGGCCAAGACGCGCCGGTGGTCATGCTTCATAAACCGGCCGACCGATGCGGCAGCGAGCGGCTGCTCTCGGTAGGGGGACTCCGGTATTAGGCCCACTTCATACATTAACTCGTAGCGCGATAGCACCTGCTCATCTAACCACGCATTGCCATTTAAGCCCCAACACATGGCGACTCGAGCTTGACGTTGCTGTCTGCTCTGCTCATCTGTCGCAGCCTCAATCCATGCCTGAAAGCGAGGGATAAACAGCTCATCAATCATGGCAGGTCGGCCTTGGCGATGATCCTCCCATGGGAAGTAAAGATACCAATCAAGCCACTTGGCTTGGCTTTGTAGCAAGGACTCCGCTGCTTCACGTACCAGTCCTAAATAGCTGATATAAATTACCGGATGACCAGAAGCACGGCTACGCGTGGTATCGACAAAGGTGTAAAGCTGCTCCACGTAGCCCATGGGTTGTCGTGTCTGCTCCTGCACCCACGCTCTAACACCACTTTGCAAGGAGCGATGTACTGGCGTAAAGGGACCATAGGGCAAGGCGCAACCACTATCGACGGTAAGTACCCTCGCACTTAACTCAGTGACTGCCACTAAGACTGCCACCACTTCCGCTACCCCTTCAGGGGTATTTGCCGTAGAAAAATCAGTTCCGGATTCCATCAGTCCTTCCTTTAGAGATGTTGATTAGTTTAACAGAAGGGCTTTAGGGCAAATGCTTGGAAAAATACACAAAAATAAATAAGGCTTTGCATATTATGCTCAAATTGAGCATAATATGTGGCTAGTGATGATATTGAATTAAAGGAGTATCTGTGAGCGTATTATCGACTTGTAGCGCTGGTGGCGCGGAAATTGCCATCCCGATTGATGTGCCAGCGACGGCGACCGAGGCCAGTGCTGGTTATACCGTGAAGGAGGCTTGGGCACGGGTACCAGAGCCATTATCTAAGGAGCTAATGGAGGCGCATAAGCAAGCCATTATTAAGCAATTAAGAGCGCAAAATGCCGCCTTAGTCGCGCATTACTACGTGGCTCCGGAGCTACAGGACTTGGCGCTGGAGACCGGTGGCTGTGTGGGTGATTCGTTGGAAATGGCTCGTATCGGGCGTGAGCATCCGGCCAGCACCTTAATTGTGGCGGGGGTGAGATTTATGGGGGAAACCGCCAAAATTTTGAGTCCGGATAAGCGTGTTTTGATGCCAGATTTGGAGGCTAACTGCTCTTTGGATTTAGGCTGTCCGCCGGATGAATTCAGTGCCTTTTGTGATGCACACCCTGGGCGTACGGTGGTGGTATACGCTAATACTAGCGCTGAGGTGAAGGCGCGAGCCGATTGGGTCGTGACCTCCTCAATTGCGCTTGAAATCGTGACGTATTTACATCAGCAAGGCAAAAAAATTCTCTGGGGACCGGATCGTCACCTTGGGCGCTATATTCAACAAGAGACCGGTGCGGATATGCTGATGTGGCAGGGCGCTTGTACTGTGCATAATGAATTTAAAGCGCAGGAATTATTGGCGCTTAAACAGCAATATCCTGAGGCAAAGGTATTGGTACACCCAGAGTCTAATGCTGAGGTAATTGCACTCGCTGATGTGGTGGGCTCAACCAGTCGTTTAATTCAGGCAGTGACGGCATTAGATGCGCCGACGTATATTGTGGCAACGGATCAGGGTATTCTGCATGCGATGCGCCAACAAGCGCCAGATAAAAGCTTTATTGCTGCGCCGACCGCTGGCACGAGTGCTACTTGTAAGAGCTGTGCTTTTTGTCCATGGATGGCGATGAATGATTTAGTGGGCATACGTCATTGTTTAGAAGCAGGGAGCGGCGAAATTCATTTAGATCCTCACTTAGCTGCGGCGGCCGCTAAACCCATTGATCGCATGCTGGATTTTGCAGCGGCTTATAAAAAACAGATTCGTGCCAGTGGTGATTTGAGTCAGGATATGCATTTGTTTGCTAAGGTCGGTCCAGCATAAGGGGCTCCTGAGTGGCGTTTGTCTAACACTCGGGCTTAGCCTAGCATTGAGTCATAAAACAGCAATAATCTTGTGTGAGAATACCGCTATTTGTTCATTCTTTAGACAGGTATTGCCATGAAGGATTTTGACTTAGATGATATCGCCGCTAACCCGGTAGAAACAACGCCATTTCACGACTTAGTGGTTGCCGCACAATCACGTCGTAATTTTTTAAAAGCCGGTTTAGGTCTTGGCGCCATCGGCTTTTTTGGTTTGGGTTTAAATCCCTTTACTAATGCACAGGCAGCAGAGGGTGTGAGTGCCTCTCAGGGTGCCGCATTAGCCAAATTTAATCCTGAGGAGCTGAAAGCCTTTGCAGGTTTGGAAGCGAATGGCTTGGATACGATCACCTTACCTGAGGGCTATAAGTATGCGGTAATTAATCGTTGGGGTGATAAATTACATAGTGACTCACCAGAATTCCGCGGTGATGCCTCTGATAGCGGCGATGATCAGTTAAAGCAAATCGGCTTTAACCACGACGGCTTGCACTTCTTCCCGATCGATTCAAAAGACAGTGTCAGCGGTAGTAGCGTGGAAGGCTTATTAGTGACCAACCACGAGTATGTGACCCCGCACTATTTCTATCCTAAGGGCGTGGTTCCCGGCGGTGAGGGTTGGAATGCGGATTGGGTGCGTAAATCACAGCACGCTCAAGGCGCTTCAGTGGTTCATGTACGTTTAAATGATAAGGGCTTATGGGAACCAGTACTAGACTCTAAATACAACCGCAATATTAATGCCAACACCTTAATGCAATTAGTGGGTGCGGCAGCTGGCACCGATTTAGTGCGTACCAATAAGGACGGCAGTGGTCGTGAGGTGTACGGTACCTTCGGTAATTGTGGTAATGGCTATACCTTCTGGAATACTTACTTAACCTGTGAGGAAAACTTCACCGATTATTTCGGTGTGGGTAATAAAAACGCCGACGAGGTTGAGTACAGTGCCTTTTTAAATGATAAACAAACCGCTTTATTACAGCGCTATAAGGGTTCAAGCAAAAGCTCTGATGAGGGTTATCGTTGGGATACCCATGACGAGCGTTTTGACTGGACAGTCGAGCCGAACGAAGTGAATCGCTTTGGTTGGGTGGTAGAAATTGATCCCTTTGATCCGGAATCAAAGCCTAAAAAACTGACTGCCTTAGGTCGCTTTAAGCATGAAAATGCTGCCATTACGCTAGCACCGGATAATCGTGTGGTTGTTTATATGGGTGATGATCAGCGTAGTGAGTATATTTATAAATTTATCTCTAGCGGCAAGTTTGATCCGAATAACGACAAAGCTAACCGTGAGCTATTGCATGAGGGTACGCTTTACGTCGCCGTATTCAGTGATAATGAAGCCAGTGAGGGCTATATGGGTACCGGTAAATGGGTGCCGTTAGTATTGGAGACGGCAACCGTTGACGGTGGTCGTTTGGCTGATTTATTTGCGGATATGGGTGAGTTATTGGTGCATACGCGTCAAGCGGCCGATGCGGTCGGCGCCACACCGATGGATCGCCCAGAGTGGGTGGCCGTGCATCCACATAGCAAAGAGGTATTTGTGACCTTAACGAATAACTCTAACCGTGGTAGTGATAAAGCACGTTATCCAGGTGGTCCTAAGCACCCCGGTATTTACGGTCCTAATCCGCGCAATAAAAATAGCTATGGTCAGATTGTACGCTGGCGTGAAGCAGCGAATGATGCCACGGCTGATAGCTTTGAGTGGGATGTCTTTGTCCTAGCCGGTAACCCAAATATTCATCAGGATGATAAAGCGGGTTCGAGCAATATCGATAAGCGCAATACCTTTAATAGTCCCGATGGCTTAGCGGTGGATCCGCGTGGTTTATTATGGATTTTGACCGATGGTAATTACTCTAATCAGGGAGAGTATGAAGGTCAGGGTAATAACAGCATGTTGGTAGCGGATCCCGAAAGTAAAGTGCTACGTCGCTTTATGGTGGGTCCACGCGGCTGTGAGGTCACCGGCATTACTTGGACGCCTGATATGAAGTATATCTTTGTTAATATCCAGCACCCAGGCGAAGGGCCGATGCTTAAAGAGGCGCAAAATAGCACCAAGACACCAACGGTTGAAGAAGCGCAGAATAACCCAACCGGTTCCTCTACTTGGCCTGACGGCGACCAAGCAACCCGCCCTCGTCCTGCCACGGTCGTGATTTGGCGCGAAGACGGTAATGTTGTAGGTAGTTTCCCAGCCTAAGTTTTTAAAGGGTAAGCTAAAAAAATGACTGATAGTTGCTGATGCGCTATCAGTCATTTTGTTTGGTGCTACTTGCCATCAATCGTCTGTAAGTATCGATGGCTGGATCGCTGTGATGCTTATTCCTATTAGCTCCGGCTGTTGCTAATTACCTACGTTTTACCCCCCCCTTAGGTAGTGCTGGTTTTAGTGGTAAAATCAAGTTTGGATTTATCATCACTAGGTACAGTTCAATGAAAGACAATATGAAAAGCTTGCAAAAAAGGGTGCTAATTGCAAAAAAGGGTGCTAACCATGAGCGTCACTCTTTAGATAAGAATAAGAAGAATTTGCAAGGCGTTGTAGTGGGTACTGCCCTGCTAATCGGGGGAGGGTTGACACTAAGTGCGCAGGCTAATAACGTACCAGATGGTACAAATCCTGTTGTTAGGTACTATGCTTTATATAAGATGGGCCAATCTACGTATCAACTGCGTGAAGTGATAAAAAAAGCAGACGGTACTTATGTTTTTATGAACGACCCTGATCGCTCCGTGCCTGAAAATCAAGTGCTTGCAACTTATGAGCAGCGTTATATTAGTATCAAGAGTCCTTCGGCGGGCGCTGGCGATGGTAATTATGATAATAAAGGCGCCAAAGGTGCTGGGGATATTGCTATCGGTGTGGGTGCTTATGCGGATTCCGTCTATAAAGAAGGTAAAAGCACAGGTGGCACAATGGCCATCGGTTCTAATGCCAAAACAGACAAACCGAATAGTGTGGTCATTGGGCACCATGCACAGGATATGAAACTGACCCTAGCTGATGGCAGCAAACTGCCAAGTGCTGGGGGTTCTGTGGTGATAGGAGAAAGGGCTGGCGAAATAACAGAGGACTTTAGTAAGTTTGACGAACGGGCTAAAGAATATCAACAATATGGGGTGAAAGCAAAAAACGACCCATTTGAAAAGGGTTTTAGGGCTATAGAAACCCCCGGTGGTGGTCGTCCACTTGCTATTGAAGGGAATGTGTTTACCGGAAGAGAGGCGGGGATAGATGCCTTTACTACTCAGAGTGTGTTGGTTGGGACAGGCTCAGGTAAAAAGCTTTTTGGTTATTCCAATACCATGCTAGGTGCATTTAGCGCTACTAATCTGCGTGGTGACTATAATACAGGTGTTGGTTATTATGCGGCAGATAAATTAAAAGGTAATGACAATATTGCCCTTGGGCGTCAGTCGGGGCAAGAATTGGCTGGTGATAATAATCTATCGGGCGGTACAGAAGCAGGGAGAGAATTAAAAGGTAATAATAATATTTCCCTTGGGCATTTCTCGGGCAATAAATTAGAAGGTAATCATAACCTTTCTAGCGGTACAGAATCAGGGAAAGAATTAAAAGGTAATAATAATATTTCCCTTGGGCATTTCTCGGGCAATAAATTAGAAGGTAATCATAACCTTTCTAGCGGTACAATCGCGGGGCAAAACTCAAAAGGTGATTACAATATTTCGCTAGGATACGCCTCAGGAGTGGAGTTAGAAAAAAACTATAACGTATCCGTCGGCTATGCCTCAGGGAACAAGTTAAAGGGTGAGGCTAATGTGTCGAGCGGGGTGGCTTCTGGACTAGGTCTGAAGGGAGACCATAATATCTCAAGTGGTACAAACGCAGCACGTGACCTAAAAGGTAATAATAATATTTCCTTCGGATACAGTTCGGGCAATGAATTAGATGGTGACGGTAATATTTCGAGCGGAGAAGGTTCAGCACAAAAATTAAAAGGTAGCAATAATATTTCCCTTGGTAGGCTATCAGGGTCACGGTCAGAAGGCAGCGATAATATTTCTCTAGGAAATAAAGCCGGATATAATGTTCCAGGCAATAAAAATATTGTCATTGGTAATAACACTAATTCTTTCGAACGAAGACCACGTGATATGAGAAATCGAGCTATCGAGGGAGTTATTGCTATCGGTAATGACTCAGAAGTGAGGGGCAATAATTCGGCGTCTATTGGTAATGAAAACAAAGTTCTTCAAGGTGTTACTAACACCTTTGTGCTTGGTAGTGAGGTTGTAGCTGACGTTGAGAACTCCGTTTATTTGGGTCATCAGTCCGTAGTTGGGTATGGCGATGCAATAGGAGCACCGAATTGGACAGCAGATGGTGTAGAGGGAGATACCACAACAGCCGGTAACGAAGGCAAAGTAGACAAAGCTATATTTACAGTAAATGGTGAAGAGAAAGAGCAACTATTCACTTTTGCTGGAGCGAAAGCTTCTGGGGCAGTGAGTGTTGGTTATAGTGGCGGTGAGCGTCGACTCCAAAACCTAGCTGCCGGTGAGATTTCGGCTACTTCCACAGATGCTATTAACGGCAGTCAACTATTTGCAGTTGCAAGTGAAGTCTACAAAGGTCTTAACTTTGATGCCAACACGGGTGGTGTTCAAACGTCTAAGCTAGGTTCTACCGTGACGATTAAAGGCGCTGATGAGAATACAGATGCGTCTAAGTTCGATGCGGGTAAGAACCTCATGACTTCTATTGAGAAGCAGGGTGAGGATAGTGTCGTTCGTATTGCCTTAGCGAAAGATCTTGACATTGATAGTGTCAAAGCCGGTGAGACGTTACTGAATAACGATGGTCTAAGCGTCGGTGATAAGGTAAAAGTGAGCAACACAGGCATTACCGCCGGTGATGTTAGTCTAACCACCGAAGGCATTAATGCGGGTAATACGAAGATCAAGAACG
>NZ_KV793602.1:0-8727 GCF_001808505.1 Oligella sp. HMSC09E12 | reverse complement strand
CCTTTATAGAAAATTCTACCTTAAATCACTACGGCTTTGAGGGGAGATTACCTATTTAATCTCTTAGTAAAGGAAACCTCTACATTTCAATTAAATTAAATGCTAGTGGACTATTTTTCCTAATATCAACAGTCACTCTTTTACCTAAAACCTCATCATAATACTTAGGTGCCAAACCATACCCAGGTCGAACACTTCGCACATTGTCTGGAGTGATGACATCACCAGCTTTCATATCTTTAGTAAAGTATAGTGAACGACGAAATTTAACATTACCCTGCTCACTTGATTTCAGGCCATAATTAACGGAACCCAAGGCTTTCCAGGCAATCATCGTACTTTCACACAACTTAACTAGACCTTCAGGTTCAAGCGAAAAACTATCATCAGGCCCACCACCATTTCGATCGAGAGTAAAGTGCTTTTCAATAACACAAGCGCCTAGGGCAACACTGACCACTGCAGTTGTATTATCGAGTGTATGATCAGATAATCCCGTCAATACACCAAACCTTTTTTGCATATCAGTAATTGTTCGTAAATTATAGTCTTCGGCTGGAGCTGGATAGCCACTAACACACCTCAGAACAACTAACTTCTGGCAGCCACCTTCTTTTGCAGCATCAATTGCTTCTTGAATTTCCTCTTCATTTGCCATACCTGTTGAAATAATCATCGGCTTGCCAGTTTTGGCAACATATTTAATTAAGGGTATATCTACCGCCTCAAATGAGGCAATTTTATAAGCAGGCGCATCAAGCTCTTCTAATAAATCAACTGCAGTGAAGTCAAATGGTGAGCTAAAAATCGTAATACCTACTTTCTGAGCATGTTCGAAAAGAGGTTTATGCCATTCCCAAGGCATCTGAGCGTCAAGATATAAATCATATAATGACTTTCCATCCCATAAACCACCTCGAATCATAAAGGCTTCATCTTTACTGTCTAACGTAATGGTGTCTGCGCGATACGTCTGCAACTTTACCGCATCTGCTCCAGCCTTTTTAGCTTCTTCAATAATTTTGAATGCATTTTCAAGGCTTCCATTATGATTTGCTGACATCTCAGCAATGATATAGGGCGGATGATTAGTCCCTATTTTGCGTTTATCAATTTCGATTTCGTAGCTCATAATCCACCCATATTCTTATTTGAAAGAAGCGGCCTTTTCTTGAATCTCACCCTTTTTATCAGCCCATTCTTCACTCAACAACCCCAAACGTATTACATCAACAAAACCTTCCCCATTAAAATGGTTCTGTCTAAATAAACCTTCTCTAATGAAGCCAAACTTTTCATGTAAAGAAACTACACGCATGTTCGTGGCTAAAACTTCACAATTTAGCTTATGAAGCCTTAAGGTATCAAATGCGTAATTGAGAGCTTCAATTTCCATCCTAAAGCCTATTCCTTTCTTAGCATTTGATCCAGCATAAAATCCCCAAGAGGCATTTTTGCTTTTCATATTTATATCTGTAAACCCGACAACACCCGCTGCTTGACCATTGTCTTCATGATAAATAAACCATTGAACATTTTTATTATTCTTTAGTCCATTAAACCAAGCTTTATGCTCGTCCATAGTAATAATATGCGAAGTGTACATATTCTTTCTAACTTCCTCGGCATTACGCCATTCCAAAATCATCTCAAGATCTTGTTCTTTAATGGGGACTAAAGACATATCATTCCTCCCTGCTTCGATAAAGAAGACAAAACTTGCACAACTTTATTAACACCATCGCCAAAACATATTTTTCTAGATTTTTTTGATAAAGATGCTAGAAAATTTGTATCATTAGAAACTCTAGAAAAAAACAACTTAATATCCTCTGATAATGATGAGTTTACGTCTGCTAAAAACACAGCCCCATCATCAGCAAGCGCTTTCGCTACTGCAATCTGATTTTCCGCCAACACAACAAGAATCGTTGGTAACCCCAGAGCACAGCGCTCCCAGGTGGTACTACCAGCGGCACCGATAGCCAAATCAGAGTTTGCCATCAGCTCTGCCATATTGTTAATCCCCACAAGCACCTCACACTTAAACCCAACTTCTTGAGCATATAACTTAATATCTTCAATATGCGGTGCTGTCGCACCCATCACAACTTTAACGCACTCATTCTGAAGACAAGCGTTTAAAGCATTCAACACGCTTAGGGTGTGGTTATCTTTATCAATTCCACCAAGATTAACTAGAATCTGATTTATCGTATATGAATTTTTTTCTCGACGTGCAACACTGATCTCCCTGTACTTAGCGAACTCAGGTCTAAGCAGTGCGTATTGCGTTCCAATCAATAACTTACATTCGTTTGGAACCAACTCGGCATAACTACTTTCTAGACTTCCATAATTTTGATCAAGCAAGATATCGCAATCATGATTTCTGTCAGCTAAATCATCAATAACCGCTATATTCTTAGTGTGATCCCTCGCTAAAACTTCCCATTCTTCAGATAAAGCATAATGGTCAACAATTATCCAATCAGGTTTTTCTTTTTCTAAGAACGTTTTGCAAGAATCAAAATCCTCTTCTTGACTTACTTCCAACCATGAGGAATGGGTATTTTCTTCATCAACACTAGTTAAACTATTATTTAAGTGTGGAATGTTAAATACTTCAAAATCTTGGCTACGAATATAAGAAATCAAATTACCTTGGAACTCTCTACAAATAAATTTTACCGTGTGCGAGTAATCTCTTAACGCTTTAGCAAGCGTTAAGCAGCGCATAATATGACCGCTGCCGATATGGATAGCTGCATCAGCACGAATAATAAACTTCATAAATAGATCAGACTCTTTTCATTACCTTAGAAAGAAACTCAGCTTGCACCCAGTCTTCCTGAGTATCTATATCTTGAACCCGATGGCGCGGAAGCACAATTAATTGCGAGTTTTCGGAAAAGATTGGTGCCTTTTCTAACCAAGCCTTAGGTCTGCCCCAATAGAATTGACCAGCATCATGATAAGCTTCTTCCAAGTCTTGTGAACGAACAACAAATTGACTTGGTTCAAACATTTGAACTCTACTAGCATCATTCAACTTAATCGCTCGTTGAATAGGGAAAGCATAGGTAGTTGCACTGAACACATAAGATAAGTCTAAATGATCAGTTAAAGTACGATAGCCCTTTTGAATATCACTTTCTTTAATGAATGGGGCAGTAGCGTAAATACAGCAAACTGCCTCTAATTCTTCGCCCTTTATTGTATCGATGAAATGCTTAACAGCATGAGCCATCACATCCATCGTTGTAGCATAATCGTCTGCTAGTTGTTCTGGTCTTAGAAAAGGAACAATCGCCCCATAACTTTGTGCTACTTCGGCAATCTCATTATCATCTGTTGAAACCCAAATACGCTCAAAACAGCCACTGGATATGGCTGCTTCTATGGACCAAGCAATCATCGGTTTCCCATCAAATGATTTGATGTTTTTACGGGGTATCCGTTTACTACCACCTCGTGCAGGGATAACAGCTAACCTACTCATATAGTAGGCCTCTCAACGCACCAACCACCTCATCTTGTTGCTGTTCAGTCATTGACTGGAACATCGGCAAACTTATTGCTTCTTCGTAATATTTTATAGACTCAGGAAAATCATCTTTTATAAAACCCATCGCTTGATAATAAGGTTGCGTATGCACGGGAATATAGTGCAAATTCACACCGATCCCTTGATTTCTTAAACTATCAAAGACTTCTCTGTGTGTTTTATTTATTTTATCCAATTGCAAACGAATAACGTACAAATGTAACCCTGAGTAACTATCTGGATGTTGCCAAGGTAATATCAATGGCAAATCTGCTAATAACTCATTATAACGAGCTGCCAAACGATGACGAGCTGAAACAAACTCATCCAAACGATCCATTTGACTTACACCCAATGCTGCCTGCAGTTCAGTCATCCTATAGTTATAGCCAAGAGCTATTTGTTGATAGTACCAGGAACCATCTGGCTCATGAGTCATTAATTGTGGATCACGAGTTACACCATGACTTCTCAACAATTCAATCTGTTGCGCAACCTCACGGTCGTTAGTGGTAAGCCCTCCGCCTTCGGCTGTCGTTATAATTTTCACTGGATGAAAACTAAAAACAGTGATGTCACTATATTCACAATTACCTATTGGTTTGTCTTGATAACGTCCCCCTATCGCATGCGACGCATCTTCAATCACTTTGAAACCATACTGTTTCGATAAAACTCTAATGGCCTGCATCTCGCAAGGCTGTCCGCAGAGATGCACGGCAACTAAAACTTTTGGCAAACTTCCAGTGGATTTCGCAAGTTCGAGTTTTTCTTTTAACTTTGTCAGCGATAAATTATAAGTCTTAGGATCTATATCAACGAAATCCACTTTTGCACCGCAATACAAACCACAGTTAGCTGAGGCTACAAAAGTAATAGGTGTAGTCCATAAAATGTCCTCCTCACCTAAGCCCAAAACCAAACAAGCAATATGTAACGCAGAAGTCGCACTATTAACCGCATAAGCATATTTTACATGACAATAATCTGCTATTTTTTTCTCAAAAGCTGGTACTTGAGGTCCTTGAGTAAGGAAATCTGATTTCAATACGTTGACTACCGCGTCAATATCTGCCTGGTTAATGCTCTGTTTACCATAAGGAATCATTTATATCGCTCCGATTTTTGAGCGATTTAGCTCAATCCACTTTTGTAAAGCTACTTGATCCATCCACTCAGAGTTATTATCACTAGAGTATACAAACCCTTCGGGAACTTTAACACCATCTTTAATACGCTCTGGCGATGTACTCCAATCATTAATAACTGGTAAAATTTTAAAGTGTTCATCATACTCATAGGTATAATAAGCATCTTCCGAACTAATCATTTGTTCATGTAATTTTTCACCCGGACGAATACCAATCTCCTCCTGTTTCGCTTCTGGTGCAACAGCCTTGGCAATATCTGTAACTTTCATTGATGGGATTTTCTTTACGTAAATTTCACCACCTACCATATCTTCAAAAGCATGCCACACCAACTCTACACCCTGCTCTAAAGAAATCATGAAGCGAGTCATTCGATTATCAGTAATCGGCAATACACCTTTGTCCTTGATTGACATAAAAAATGGGATTACCGAACCGCGTGAACCCATGACGTTACCGTATCGAACCACCGCAAATAAAGTCCCATGCTCACCTGAATAAGCATTTCCGGCAACAAATAATTTGTCAGAGACCAATTTGGTTGCACCATATAGATTTACTGGACTACTCGCCTTATCAGTTGAAAGGGCAACGACACGCTTTACTCCCTTATCAATACAGGCATCGATTAAATTCATAGCACCACTTACGTTTGTCTTAACGCATTCGAATGGATTATATTCCGCTGTTGGTACTATCTTAGTTGCTGCAGCGTGGACAACATAGTCAACACCATCTAAAGCCCGATATAGGCGTTCCTTATCACGTACATCACCAATAAAAAAACGAACTCTCGGATCTGTTTGATATTTTTTTGCCATCTCCCACTGCTTCATTTCATCGCGAGAAAAAATTATAATTTTTTTGGGGTTATACTTCTCAAGAGTCATCGGTACAAAAGTATTACCAAACGAGCCTGTACCACCAGTTACCAGAATTGTTTTTCCATTTAACATACTATTTAAATCCTAATTTAAGTACCTAGCTTATCATTTTACCGTTATTTTCTTATTCTGACTATGTGCAACACTATGTCGCCAATAAGCACCTAATTTAATTAAAAAAATCACAAAAAAAGTTAAACTTAAAGAAACTGGAACAGCCCAAAATCGGTCAACTTTGGAAATTAAATAGGTGCTGAGCAAGAAAAAAACAAAACCTATTATATGAGAATAAATAAGGAGTTTATCATTATCTTTTGTATATAGACCATAATGCGGAATCATCCCAATAGCAAATAAGCTCATAGCAAATAATAAGCACCAAAACAGACTTTGAAATTTAATATAAATTTCATTATCTAACCACTCTAACAACACAGGCAAGACAAGAGCGCTACCTAAAGCAAACGCCACACAAAATCCCAGAGTCAACAAAGCCATTCGCTTCATTTCCTGTGCATACCCCTCACTATCTTGCTGTTTATATAAACGAATCAACTTAGGATAAGAAAACATAAACACCCCAGCATCTAAAAATGAAATTAATGCGCTTCCTAAGCCCATAAATAAGGTATAAGCCCCTAAAGCTTCTAGTGAAACCAAAGATTCAAACCAATACCTATCAACTGTAAATAGTCCTCTAAGCGCTAAAGTACTTACAAGGAGTGGACCTGCTACCATAAGCCCTTTTCGAATCCAACCCCAATCTACAGACTCTTTCCAGCCTGAAACCTTAAGTCGACTGCAGCGCCACAACCCCACTGCAACTCCGAGGGCACCACCAATTGTCCATAAAAAGAATATTGTTTGTAGATTCCTAAACTCAGGTTCTAACCACATACAAACTATTGCTATTAAACACCACAATCCTGAGCGGAAAAACAAGGCTAGACTTGCATATAACTGTTCCGACAAAACAATTAACAATCTACTGAGCTCTTGGTTCATGTGTTCCAAAATCATTAAGAGTACGAACCAAACAAAAAACTCAAACGGCAAAAAACCATATATACAAAGCAAGCTACTTAAAGGTAAAACAATTAGATAGGTCAATCCAAAAAAAACTAACTGACTCTTAAATAATTGCCCCCAAACAGCTTTATCCCGTCCGAGTATGTCTCTTGAACTAAATGTATAAAAATCAAAACCCAAAAAATATAAGCTGTAAGAAACCGAGACAACAAACAATCCATATAAACCAACATCACTCGGACTCAATACCCTTGCCGTATAAATAATAATGACGAACTTACTAAAAAGGGTAAGTAATCGTAGAAATAAGTTCACGACTCGAAGAAGAGTATTTTGATTTATCAATTTCATCTAGTTTTATTCTGATAACTATTAAATAAGAGTTTATTTTGATTTATCACTATCTTCCTTATTGTCAAACGACCACTATTTATACTGTTTTGAGACACACTAAATAAGGTATAAATGCTTACTTCTTTATAATTTTTTTTCTAAATAGTAATGAAGCCTACTAATTATCCTATTCTTAGCGAAGCAGAAAATTAGGATTTGTTAAGCTCACCTTAAACTTAAATATAAATTATAAACAAGCTCCACAAGCTGATAATTTACTTCTGTACTGATGAATACTTCAAATCACCCATAGATGATTATAGATATAGGACATAAGTAACACTAGAATACTCACCATTTAGTAGAAACCGATGTTCTCAGCATTTTAAAATAACCAGCAAACACCATTAAGAAAGCTGCATACATCATAACACCGCTATTGTGCCTAAAAAATGCTTGGGTTAATCCAAAGTCTATAAACACAAAGGGCAGCAACACACCCGCAACCGCAAGTGATCGCTTAGATAAGTCTTTATGTCTAAGATAAGCACTGAAGGCAATTATAGGGGCGGCATAAAGTGCCAGTAAAGCGAGTAGACCTAGCAGACCATGTTTTACCTGACGATCTAGGATTTCATTATGCGCATGAGAAAAGCGCTTTGCCGCTACTCCCTGGATGATTCCCTGCTCTCCTAGATCTTTTTTGGCCTGAATATAGCCCTCTTTAGTCCAACCCATGAGTGGTTTTTCACTAATTAGGATGGCAGTGCCCTTCCACATTTCCAGCCGCGCACCTATTGAAGAGCTTACATTGCCAGCTTCATATGTTTTAATCTCATTAAAAGCCTTATTCACTCGATCTTTTATACCCAGTTGTGGCAAATTAAATACGGTAATTGCTAGAAAACAAGTGATTATCAAGCCAATAACTTTGACCTTGGTTGAAAAAAAACTACGATAGACACGATACAGAAAAAAGAGTACAAACGGAAGGCCAATCCATCCCCCACGACTACCCGAGAGAAAAGAACCATTAAGACCACAAAAAGCCCCAACCGCAAGCAAACAGATAAAGAAGGCTTTGTATTTTTTCAGAGTGGATGCCCAGCCAAGACCGGCTAGACAGAACACACCTAAGACCATCGATAAATTACCAAACTGTATGGGATGGGTATAGCCATGTGGCCTTGCTAAACCCAAGCCAAACTTTTGGTATATCGCAAAAATACAGGCACCAATCGCCCCTACCGCTATCCCCGTCCATAAGTAATGTAATGACGGTCTTGCTCGATAAATCAGAAAAAATATTGGTATCGCAAGCGCAAAGCGTATCACCTTGTCTAAGTCACTATCATCAAAGACTCCACTGACTAAGCCATGCCAAAGCCAGTTAAACACCCCTTCTAGGGAGAAGAAAAGTAATATCGCCAGCAGCCATTTGTCTCGACGGTCCAATTCCACTAAGTCTTTATTTTTAAAATCCTTAGACCATACGTACAAACCACCCAACACAAGCAAGACCGCACCGATTGAATAGCCACTAGGTACAATCAGCGCCAGAAAGCCAAGCAGAAAAACACTCACTTCGGTATAGCGGCGAAGCAATGGTTTTCCTACTGTACAGGAGACTTTATTTGAATAAATTTGAGACATAAAAAGGTAATAACTTGTTTTACTGTGGCAAGATTATATGCCAATCCATCATAGATTAGACAACATGTAAGTATTAAAATGATTTCCCTTTGTATGACCCCCATTTTTAGTAGCAATTTTAGGTAGAAAC
>NZ_KV793601.1:0-13180 GCF_001808505.1 Oligella sp. HMSC09E12 | reverse complement strand
GGATGAGGTGCAAACCTCACCCTACTCGATCTTCATGCCTCTTAGAGCTTATGAATAATTTGCCCCGAAGCCAATGCTGCTTTGAGTAACTCAGAGGCATTTCCCTGAGCCAGCTGCATATCGCCAGCAATTTCAATTAATGGCATCAAAACAAAGCTGCGCAAATGCAGGCGTGGGTGAGGTACGCTTAATTCCGCACTATCGGAGCTAAAGTCTTGATAGAGCAAGATATCCAGATCCAAGGTGCGCGGCGCATTTCTATAGGTACGTTCGCGGCCATAGGCATTTTCAATGGCTTGTAAGCGATGTAAAAGTGGCAAGGGTTGCAGGCTCGTCACAATCTCTACCACCGCATTAATATAGTCCGGACCGTCCGCATCCAAGGGCGGGCTACGGTAGAGTGAGGAGCGCTTAAGCAGTTTAATGCCAGGGCTTGCAGCAATGCTGTCGATAGCGGCTTCAAGCGTTGTAGCCGGAGAATTAAGATTGGCACCTAAGGCAATATAGGCCTGATGCATGACTGCTGCATCACTCATGAGCACCACTCCCTTTGGTCGTGTTGCTCGACGTAGGTTCTGCCTGAGCCGCCATAGCTTTGCGTTTGCGATTGGCATAATTGCGCTTGCGCGGACGCCGTCTACGCTTGCTTTTGACTGCCTCGCCATCCATGCCGGTGGTGCTGCGCTGTTGACGTGATGGCTGAGGCAATTGAGTGAGCATGGCGCTACGCTCATCGCTATCCGCATCAGCTAAATCCATCCACCATTGAGCTAGTACACTATCAAACTCACCGGCCGCCGCACGAATCTGTAAGAAATCCACAGCCGCACGGAAACGTGGCTGTTCAAACATGCGATAAATAGCACGTAATGAGCGCTTTTCAAAGCGTGGTTGCATAAACCAAATCTCCCGCATATCACTGCTTTGACGGCGTTGGAGTGAGAGATGACGGGCAAATTTTTCTAATACTTCATGCGCTGCTTGAACCAAGGCGGGCACGACCGGCTCTTTGTGTTCATCTTGATAATAGCGCCAGCGTTCACTGACCAAGGGCCAAAGGGCGGCAGCATATAGGAAACTTGGACTTACCGTCTTACTGCTGCGGATACGATAATCTGTTCTTTCTAAAGCAATTTGTAGAAACTTGTTATGCTCAAGTTGTTGTTGCAGTAAATTAATTAAAGGTAAAATGCCATCGCTTAGTCCATGTGCTGCAATTAACTGCAGGCAGAGATTGCTATTGCCGCAACAAAGCAGCTTTAATGATTCATCGGCCAGACGGGACTCGGGTACATTAAGCAGTAACTTGGCCATGGATTTGATCGGTGCAGCGGTACTCGCTTCTAAGCTGCCGTTGAGCTTGGCTTGAAAGCGCAAAGCCCGCAGTAAACGCACCGGATCCTCGCGATAGCGTGCCTCCGCATCACCGATAATGCGTACCAGACGGTGACGAATATCATGTAGACCATGATGATAGTCAATTAGCGTTTTAGCAATCGGATCGTAATACAGGGCATTGATGGTAAAGTCACGCCGCTCAGCATCCTGAGCCTGATTGCCGTAGACGTTATCACTGAGCACACGACCGAATTCATCCGTATGCTGCTTTTGCGTCGATGCTGCTCTATAGGTTGACACCTCAATAATTTCACGACCAAATAGGCAATGCACTAATCTAAAACGACGTCCAATGATTAGGGCTCGACGAAATAAGGGTTTAACCTGCTCTGGGGTCGCATTTGTTGCTACATCAAAATCTTTGGGTTGTAGGCCTAAAATCAAATCGCGTACTGCGCCACCTACGATATAGGCTTCAAAACCGGCATCCTGTAGTACTTGACAGACCTTAATCGCATTGCGCGAAATCAGGTGATTTTGTATTTGATGCTCAGCCGCATCATACATAATGGCTTGAGGCTGATTGCTTGAGCCTCGATGCTTTTTATTAGCACGCCCCTTAGTCGCTGTTTCGTGCTGAGGGACCTTAAACAGCTTTTTTAAAAAAGTATTGATGGAGAGTTTATGTTCTGTGCCCATAAGCTATGCTGATTATTTAAATAAATCGATAATTGCCCAGTTGTTTTTTTGCGCAAGCTCACGTAGGGCAGGGCTAGGGTTAGTGGCAACCGGGTGGGTGGCTCTTTGTAATAAGGGCAAGTCATTCATCGAATCACTATAAAAATAGATGCTTTCAAAGGCATCTAAGCTGCTACCTAAGCCATTGAGCCATTGTTCAACCCGGGTGATTTTACCCTCTTGATAAGAGGCAACGCCAACAAATTGACCGGTGTAGCGACCATTAATATACTCGGGTGAAGTGCCGATAATATGCTCAAAACCAAAGGCGCGGCCAACCGGTTGGATGACAAAGGTATTAGTCGCTGAGACGAGGCAGCATAAAGCGCCCTCACGTAAATGGCGATCCACTAAGTCAAAGGCTTGTTCGGTGATCGCTGGACGTACAACCTCAGCCATAAAGCGCTCATGATATTTGCTTAAATCAAAGGGTGTATGCATCGCCAAAAAGCTTAAAACAAAGGCGGCCGACTCCTCAATGGTTAATTGACCGGCATCATACTTATCCATGATTTCCTGATTTCTGCGTGCCACCTCGGCCGGGTCGCCGGCCAGATGATTGCGACTAAGCCATTCGATCCATTCATAATCGGTATCAATCGGAAGAAGGGTGTGATCTAAATCGAAGAGGGCGAGTGTTTTTGTTGTGATACTCATAAGTGATGATTAATTTCAGCTTCTTGAATAAAGTTTTTAATTAAGTTTAGGGTGACTTGGCGGCGCTTAGCAATAGAGTATAGGTCTAAAGCATCCAGCCAAGCGAATAATGAGCGGATATTACGCTCCGTGTTTTTTAACAGCCAATCAGTGGCTTCTGAATTGATTTTTAAATCTTTTTCATAGGCTCGCTGCTGAATCGCTAGCACAATATCCTCGTCTTTGAGCGAGTGTAGCCTATAGGCTAAGCCCCAACCGAGGCGATTACGTAGATCCTCACGAATCGGCATATTAAGTGGCGCTTGATCGCCAGCGCTGATGAGACTAATGGCATCTGCCTGATTTTTATGACGATGCGTATAATTAATCAAGTCAAATAACGTCATTTGCTGTGCTTCATTGAGATCCTGTACATCATCAACTGCCACAATCTGAGCTTGGTTTTCAAGGCAGGCGTTTAAGTCCGTCGGAAAATCCGCCGCCGCAAAATAAACCGCAGCTGCACGCTCCGCAGCCAGCGCTTTAAGGAGGTGGCTTTTACCGCTACCAGGCTCACCGAAGAGATACAGCATGGAGCCGGGCGCACAATCCATGAGCCGGCTGAGCGCTTCCCAGTTTTCACCCGGCACAAAATTATCAAAACTAAAATCTTGGCTTGGTAATAAAGCCAATGGCAGTTGCTCAATCATTCAAAATCATTGTTATCACTCAGGCACAGCTGATTGATAATTTATCGTAAAATAGGATAATCTACGTGTTGCGCAGCGGACTGCACTAACATCTAGCAATAATCATTATTCTTACATATTTGGGTATATTTCTCATGACAAATAAGCAAAACTCCCCTTTAAGTTACCGCGATGCCGGTGTGGATATTGATGCCGGTGAGGCTTTAGTTGATCGTATTAAGCCTTTGGCAGCAAAAACCATGCGCGAAGGGGTTTTGACCGGTCTGGGCGGTTTTGGTGCTTTATTCGAGGTGCCTAAGCGTTATCAGGAGCCAGTGTTGGTTGCTGGGACCGATGGGGTAGGTACCAAGTTGCGCTTGGCCTTTGATTGGGATAAGCATGACACGGTTGGTATTGATTTAGTGGCAATGAGTGTTAATGATATTTTAGTTCAAGGGGCGGAGCCTTTATTCTTCTTGGATTATTTTGCTTGTGGGGTATTGGCAGTCGATAAAGCTGCCGCCGTGGTCGGTGGTGTAGCTAAAGGCTGTGAGCTCGCTGGCTGCGCCTTAATTGGTGGTGAAACCGCAGAAATGCCCGGCATGTATCCCGAGGGTGAATATGATTTAGCGGGTTTTGCGGTCGGTGCGGTTGAAAAGTCTAAGGTGATTAACGGCGCCTCAATTAAAGCTGGTGATGTGGTATTAGCCTTAGCCTCAAGTGGCGCTCACTCTAATGGCTATTCTTTAATCCGCAAAATCATTGAACGCGCCGGCATTAAACCTGAGGATCCGTTTAAGGACGCTACCTTTGCTGATGCCATCATGGCACCGACCCGCATTTATGTTAAGCCGGTACTAGCCGCTATTGAGCAGCATGGTGAGGCGATTAAGGGCTTAGTGCATATTACCGGTGGTGGTTTATTGGAAAATATCCCGCGGGTTGTGCCTGAGGGCTTAGCTGCCCATCTACACAAGGGTGAATGGCAGTTGCCACCGTTATTCGCTTGGTTGCAGGAGCAGGGTAATGTGGATACCCAAGAAATGTACCGTGTCTTTAACTGCGGTCTGGGTATGGTGATAGTCGTAGCTGCTGAAGCTGCCGATGCGGTCAAGGCGCAGTTAAGCGAAGCGGGTGAGACCGTCTACCACGTGGGTGAGATTGTGCCCCAAGGCGACGGTCCGCGAGTATGGATTAAGGAGTAGTTGCTCGCACTATCGCACTATTTAATCAATTAATGCCAGTTGACGCACCGTGCGCAAGACCTGTGCTGGCACATTCTCAGAAAAGCAGTCAATTTGAATTCGTTCAGGTTGACTGCGCAACCAAGTAATTTGGCGCTTTGCCAATTGTCTGGTGGCAGCAATGCCACGCTCTACCGCCTCTTCATAGCTGCAGTTACCGGCCAAATAGTCCCATAATTGGCGGTAACCGACGCAGCGGATTGAGGATAAATCGGGATGCAGGTCTGGACGCTGATAAAGGCTTTGTACTTCATCTAAAAAGCCCATAGCCAGCATCTGCTTAAAGCGCTTTTCAATTTGTTGATGCAAACGGCTGCGCTCACGTGGTTCCAGGCTGATAGTCACAAAATCATAATCATGCGATGGCGCTTTTTGCGTAGCAATTAAGGCCGACATCGTGCTACCGCTGATACGGTAAATCTCTAAGGCACGCGCAATGCGTTGACTATCATTGGGCGCCAAACGTGCTGCCGTTGTTGGATCCACTGAGGCAAGCTGTTGATGCATGGCAGGCCAACCGATGCGCTTTGCCTCTGCCTCAATCTCAGCCCGTAGTGTGGCATCGGCTTTGGGTAAATCATGCAAACCTTCACGTAGGGCTTTGTAATACATCATGGTGCCACCTTCAATTACGGGTAGACTACCACGTGCTTGAATCGCTGGAATGAGCGCTAGCGTATCACTCACAAAGTCCGCCGCACTATAACTTGCGAGCGGATCGCGAATGTCTAATAAATGATGTGGTACTTGCGCCTGCTCTGCGGCACTGGCTTTTGCAGTACCAATATCCAAGCCTTTATAAATGGTGGCCGAGTCCATGGCAATAATTTCAATGGGTCTTAACTTGGCTAAGGCTAAAACCGCAGCGGACTTACCGGCAGCGGTGGGACCGCATATACAGAGAATTTGTTTTTTCATGTTGCAACTACTCGCCGCGCATAAATAGTTTATCCAAATCACCCATCGACCATTGGAACCAAGTAGGGCGACCGTGATTACAATTATCCGCCTTATCCGTGGCTTCCATGGCGCGTAGTAGTGCATTCATCTCGTTGATCGTCAGTATACGGCGTGCTCTAATGGCACCGTGACACGCCATGGTAGCAAGGATTTCATTACGCTGTAGGGCTAAACGCTCACTGCTGCCAATATCAGCGATATCCTTTAAAACACCCAGTACCATACTTTCAATATCACCGCGCGACAATAGGGCTGGCACCCCTCGCACACTAATACTTTTAGGTCCGCTGGGGCTGAGATGTAAGCCTAAGTCCATTAGCAGATCAGGTTTCGACTCGACAATGGCAACGTCTTTTTCGCTGCAAGAAAGTAGGTAGGGCACTAAAAACTCTTGCACCACAATATCTTGTTGGTTATGAAGTTGTTTTAATTGCTCATAAAGCACTCGCTCATGGGCAGCGTGCATATCTACCAATACAAGACCGGAGCGGTTCTGCGCCAAAATATAAATACCATGCAATTGACCAATTGCCATGCCCAAAGGAAAATCATCGTTCGCATCCTGCGTTTCTGCTGGCTGCGGGCTCACTGTAGGTGTTGTTGTAGCTGTCGTGTGGCTTGTTGCTGTGCTACTTGTGGTAAGCGGCGCATAGGTAGTACGCCAATCACCTGCAGCTGTCAAATTTAAGGCGTTTTGACGGTAATCATTGCCAGGCTGCTGCGGATATGCATTGCTAGAAATTGCCGCTTCAGGGTAGTTGCTTGTATCCGCATTGTAGCTAGTAGGCTGTGGGGTAGTTGATAAGGCGATATCGTCACCGCTACGAGCCAAGCTACTCATCACGGCATTGGCATCGCTACGGTTTTGTCCGCCCGTATTAGAAAGTGCGGCTCCCAAGGCCTGAATAAATAAGCGATAAACGGCACTTGCCTCTCTAAAACGCACTTCACTTTTAGCGGGATGCACATTCACATCGACCAGTTCAGGGGCAATCTCAAGAAACAACACATAGGCAGCCTGACGCTCACCATGTAAAACATCACTATAGGCTTGACGAATGGCATGGCTAATGGCGCGGTCACGTATAAAACGACCATTCACAAAAAGATACTGCTTATCAGCCCGCGGACGGGCGGCGGTGGGGTGAATGATGAGTCCATGTAAACGGGCCAAGCCATGATCCAGCTGCACTTCCAGGCCATGCTCCATAAACTCATTGCCCATCACATCGCGCACACGTTGAAAAGCATCCGTGGCTTGCCATTGCTTATAGGGCTTTTGATTATGAAACACTCTCAGCGTTAATTGTGGATTGGCCATCGCCAAACGCTCCAAGGTATCGACAGCATGAGCGAATTCCGTGGCTTCAGTTTTTAAAAACTTGCGTCGAGCGGGGATATGCTCAAAGAGTTGTCGCACATCCACCGTGGTGCCGATACCACCGGCGGCTGGACTGATTTCTTTAGAAGTGCCGCAAATGCTAAAGGCATGATCTTGCGACGCCGTGCGTGAACTAATCGTCATCCGACTAACCGAGGCGATGGAGGCTAAAGCCTCACCCCTAAAGCCCATGGAGGCGACTGACTCTAACTCCTCTAAGCTGCGTATTTTACTGGTGGCATGCTGTGTCAAGGCTAAAGGCAACTCATGTTGCGGTATGCCACTACCATTATCAATCACGCAAATACGGCGTATCCCCCCACCCTCTAAACGCACCTCAATTTCTGTGCTGCCCGCATCAATGGCATTTTCCAATAGCTCTTTTAGCACCGAAGCAGGGCGCTCAATCACTTCGCCTGCAGCAATTTGATTAATTAATTGCTCAGGCAGGGGGCGAATTTCTTTTCTTTGACTCATGCCGTACATATTAAAAAACCGCTCGATTTTTATCAAGCGGTTTTAACAATCATCAAATTGTTAAGCTAGTCATTAGCCCAGTCTAGCTAAGGGAGGATTGGTTGCAAGATAGGCTTGAACGCCACCTAAAATCCCCTTAGCGATGGCCCGTTGATTACTAGATGAGCGGAGGAATTGCTCCTCTTTGGGATTAGAAATAAAGGCCGTTTCAACCAGAATCGAAGGGATATCTGGTGAACGTAACACCGCAAAGCCCGCTTGCTCAACGCGACGACTGTGAACCCCGTTAATTTTACCTAAGGAGCTTAACACGCGATGACCGATTTTTAAGGAGTCCTGAATCTGTTGTGAGGTCGACATATCCAGTAATACACTGGCAGTACTGCGATCATGTGCGCCGAAATCTACGCCGCCAATCATATCGGCATTATTTTCTTTGTTGGCCAGCCATTTGGCAGCGGCGCTACTGGCGCCCTTGGTCGACAGTGTAAAGACCGTGGTACCACGAGCACTTGGATTACTAAAGGCATCCGCATGCACCGAAATAAAAATATCAGCTTTAACCCGTCTTGCTTTTTGTACTCGTACTTGTAAAGGTACAAAGAAGTCTGCATCACGTGTCATATAGGCACGCATATTCGGCTGCGCATTAATCTGATCACGCAAATACTTGGAAATTGCCAGTACCACATCTTTTTCGCGCGTGCCACGTGGACCGATGGCGCCAGGATCCTCACCGCCATGGCCGGGATCAATCGCAATTAGCACAGGACGTGAGCCGCGATTGCGACTGCCGCTTGTGGGAGGGGCTGCCGGTGCTTTAGGAGCTACTTGTCCCTGTACGGTTGGTGCACTGGTGGTAGGGCGGCTGCTGCCTAACTGATCAATGACACTCGCTAAGGGATCATCGCCGGGGCTATCTAATAAAGCCATCAGTGGGTCATGTGCCACTTTAGGGTAGAGATCGAGTACTAAGCGGTACTGATAATTACCGATAGGCTTTAAGGTAAATACTTGCGGCGCAATCTGTTGCTTGAGATCCATCACTAAACGCACCACATCGGCACGATTTTGCGCCACCCGAATGGAACGGATGTAGGGATCATTTGGTTTAATTTGGGAAACTAAGGAGTTAAGTGCTTGGTTTAGGCTAATGCCTTGTAAGTCCACCACTAAACGATTTGGATTGTCGAGCATAAAATGCTCAGCGTTAAGCGGTGCACTTAGCTCTAACGTCACTCGAGTGTATTCATCTGCCGGCCAGGTACGTACTGCTAACACTTGAGCGGCAGCAGCCTGGGCCCACTTGGGCATCACACTTAGGGTCAACACGCTACCCGCAAAGCCTAAGGCACGGCGCCGCGCTATACCTCTGTCTGTGAGTTTAAATTGTTTAGCCATTGCTTCCCTTTGTCTGTAACTGCCGATAACACGGCTTCACGCCCCGCCTCTTGATAAGTTAAGTCAAGCCTTAAATCAGGAGGAGGGAGCTGTTCATTTGCTTTTTCTGACCATTCGACTAAGACGACCGCCCGCTCCAGGAGTTGCTCCTCAAATCCGGCCTCTTGCCATTCGTCAGAATCATTAAACCTATAAAAATCAAAGTGATATAAGTATAAGCTAGAAACATTATAGCTTTCAAGTAGGGTATAGGAAGGGCTTTTTATTCTGCCCTTTACACCAAGAGCGCGTAAAAATGCGCGGGCAAAGGTGGTTTTACCAGCGCCTAGATCCCCGTGTAAATAAATACGTGCACCGCTAAAATCGCTCAGGTCGAGCTCGTAACCCTCTGATAAATTAGGAAAAATTGATTTGGCTAGATTATTTGCCAAGGCGCAACTCGCCGCTTCATCTGCTAGAAAAAGGCGATAATGACTTAATGCTTGCTTCATGTGAATTCTTGATATGGGTGCTAATTATTTGTTAAATAAATAAAATTTTGACTTAATTCAGTTCTTTTATTTTAAAAATAATTTGTAATCGTTTGTAAAAAATCACTTTTTACAATGAAGTAGAGCCAAATAGGTAGAGTCAGCAAACAGCTTAGGGTCTGAACCGAGATAATATTGGCCACCAGCCGTGCATCGCCACCCATCCGCACAGCTAAGACATAGGCGGCGGGAGCCGTTGGGATGGCGGCAAAAATCATAAACATCTGTGTTTGTAGTGTGCTAAAGCCGACTACAATGGCGATTAATAAGGCAAACAGCGGCATCATCACGAGCCGGGTGATCGTCATCCAAGCCACGATCGGTGCATTGACCGTGCCTTCTCTCAACTTAAGTGCTGCCCCGACACAAATTAGCCCAAGAGGAATAGAGGCTTGACCAAGCTTTAGGAGGGTATTATCAAGTACCGCAGGTAGCTTAAAGCCGAGCAGGTTTAAACTCACCGCCAACACAGTTGTGATGACGAGGGGATTGCTGATAATGGATTTTAATACACCGCCCCCACTTTCGGCTGCTAAAGCACGCACTGCCATGACATTGACTAAGGGGACGGTAAAGCCGATAAATACTGCCATGATCGCTAGGCCATCGGTGCCACCGACGCCAGGTCCAATAGAGAGCGCCAAATAGGTACTGAAACGATAAACACATTGTTGGGTGGAATTGAGCGCACGCTGATCGACGGTTAGAAATAGTCGGCTACCGAGCGCTAGCAATAAACCAGCAAGGGCTAGTAAGACACAGGCGAGCAGCGAAGCGCCGGCGGTACTGATACTAAGTGGGCTAGCGAGTACCGAGCGAAAGAGCAAGGCCGGAAACATCAGAAAATAGACCATCTTTTCCGTATTGGCAAAAAACTCACGGGCAAAATTGAGCTTATTGAGCATGAACCACCCTAGTGCCACTAGGATAATATCAGGTAGAAGTAGGTATAAAATGCTCATAATACGTTATATATAATTAAGCGATGGTTTAAAGCATCGTTTAGTATAGCTGAAATTATCAGCGTTTAAATCGGAATTAAAATGCAGGAAAATGAACTCTCCGCTTTTTTAGACAGCTTGTGGTTAGAGGACGGTTTAGCTAAAAACACCTTAGCTGCCTATCGTCAGGATATGCATGCCTTTATCGAGTTTTTGCAACGTGAGCGCCCAGCTGTGAGTGTATTTACGGTGAAGGCTGAGGATATTCAGGCTTGGTTGGCGCAAATGCATGTAGAAACAAAGCCGAGCACAGCCAATCGACGTTTGGCGACTTTGCGTCGTTTCTATGCCTGGGCCATGCAACATCATCGTATGGAGGAGGATCCCTGCCTGCATATCAAAGCAGTCCGGCAGGCCGCACGCTTTCCTAAAAGTCTTAGTGAATCGCAGGTGGAGTTGCTGTTGGCCGCGCCTGATTTGAAAACGTCGGGTGGCTTGAGAGACCGTGCCATGCTAGAGACGCTGTATGCGACTGGACTGCGTGTGAGTGAGTTGATTGCACTTAGAGTTTTTCATTTGGCGTTGAGAGAGGGGTTTTTGCGCGTGGTCGAGGCTAAGGGCTCCAAAGAGCGGATCGTGCCCCTAGGTGAAGAGGCTTTGTACTGGTTGGAGCGCTATTTGTTGGAGGCCAGACCAGAACTCCTCAAGGGTCGTCTTGATGATGCGGTGTTTATTACCCGCTTGGGTAGTGCCATGAGTCGGCAGGCGTTTTGGCAATTAGTCAAAAAGTACGCTAAGCAACAGGATATACAGGTGCCGTTATCACCCCATGTGTTGCGACATGCTTTTGCCACACATTTACTGAATCATGGAGCGGATTTGCGCGTGGTGCAAATGCTCTTAGGGCATGCTGATATTTCTACCACGCAGATTTATACCCATGTGGCACGCGAGCGATTAAAAACCTTGCATCAAAAGCATCATCCCCGCGCATAAGTTTTGGGGAGCGACCTTAGGTAGAGCTATGACTTTAGTCTTAAGTGCTCAAATATGATTAGTCATTTAATTTAGATCAATGCCATAATTTTATTACTAATTAAAATACATAGGAATCAGTTTTTATATAAGGAGACATGATGGCTGATTTTGAGACAGGTCTGGGTAAAAATGAGGCTAACTATACACCCTTAACACCTATTGATTTTTTAGTGCGGGCACATGAGGTATTCGGTGATGATTTGGCGATTGTGCATGGCTCAATCCGTCAGAACTGGACTGAAACCTATCATCGCTGTCGCCAAATGGCTGCTGCCCTGAGACAAAACGGGGCCGATCGTGGTACCACGGTTGCTACGCTTTTACATAATACGCCGGCCATGGTTGAGGCTGGTTTTGGTGTGCCGATGTCAGGCGGCGTCTTATTAGCACTTAATGTGCGTTTAGAAACTGAGGGTCTGATCTACTGTTTACAACATGGTGAGGCCGAGTTCTTACTGGTCGATAGCGAGTTTGCGCCGCACATCCCTGAGATTAAAAAGGCTTTACCCGCACTTAAAATAATTCAGGTCAATGATGAATTAGGCCCTAAGGACGTGGAGCCCTTCAGTGACATTGAGTATGAAGGCTTTTTGCAATCCGCTGAGGATCTAGATAATTGGGTTTTACCTAAGGACGAATGGGATGCGATTGCTTTGAACTATACCTCTGGTACCACCGGTAACCCTAAGGGGGTGGTTTATCATCACCGTGGTGCCGCCTTAAATGCGATTGCGCAAAGTTTAGAGTTCGATATGCCGAAGCGTCCAGTGTATTTATGGACCTTGCCCTTATTTCATTGTAATGGTTGGTGTTTTGCTTGGACGATTGCTGCACGCGGCGGTGTTAACGTGTGTTTACGCAAATTCGATCCAAAGACCTGCTTTGATTTAATTCGCCAAGAGCGTGTAGGCTTCTACTGTGCTGCACCGGTGGTGCATGCGGCGCTAGCCAATGCGCCTGCGGAGATGAAGGCGGGGATCGACCATCCGGTGAGCGCCATGGTAGCAGGTGCTGCGCCTCCAGAGGCGGTATTAGCGCGGATGGAGCAGATGGGTTTTCATATGGTTCACGTCTATGGTTTGACTGAGGTGTACGGTCCTTCAGCGGTCTGTGCAGAAAAGCCTGAGTGGGATGAGTTATCGGTTGAAGATCGGGCGGCGCAAAAAGCGCGCCAGGGCGTACGTAATACCTTACAGGGTGCACTAACTGTGTTAGACCCGGAAACCATGGAGCCTGTGCCTGCTGACGGTAAGACGATCGGTGAATTAATGTTCCGTGGCAACATCGTGATGAAGGGCTATTTAAAGAATCCCGCTGAGACTGGGAAGTCTTTTGCTGGCGGTTGGTTCCATACGGGTGACTTAGGCGTCTTACATCCTGACGGTTATGCGCAGATTAAGGACCGCAGTAAGGATATTATTATTTCTGGCGGTGAAAATATCTCCAGTATTGAGGTTGAGGATGTGCTCTATAAGCATCCAGCAGTGGCTAATGTAGCGGTGGTCGCACTTGCCGATGAAAAATGGGGTGAGGTCCCGGTTGCTTTTGTGGAGCTCAAAGACGACGCTCAGGTTAGCGAAGAGGAGCTTGACCAGTACTGTCGTGAGCGCTTGGCCGGCTTTAAGCGTCCTAAATACTATGTATTTGGTGAATTAGCAAAAACTGCCACTGGTAAGATTCAGAAATTTGAATTAAGAAAGCAGGCAGAAGCCTTATTTTCATAAGCTTCGCTTCGCTGAGTCAAGCACAAAAGCGCTTACAATCTTTGTAGGCGCTTTTGTGTGTTTGCCCAGCGAGGTTGGCAAAC
>NZ_KV793600.1:0-13646 GCF_001808505.1 Oligella sp. HMSC09E12 | reverse complement strand
ATACACAAAGTTATCCACAACTTTTGTGGTTAATAACGGATACTGGTGGAAAAGTGTATTGGGAGCTTCAATAGAGAATATAAAGACAGCAAAAAGCCCATGTGCATTGTTGCGCACATGGGCTTGAGCTAATTGACTTGCTTAGTTAAAACGATGCTGTGATTAAGCCTTTTTAACTTCAGCGCGCCAGTAATGCAGTAAAGGCTCAGTGTAGCCGTTAGGCTGTTCTTTACCTTTAAAGATTAGGTCACTCGCCGCTTTGAAAGCAGCGGAACTTTGTTCATTGCCTGACATGGGGCGATATAAAGGGTCGCCAGCATTTTGTTCGTCAACGACTTTAGCCATGCGACGAAGTGCGGCGTCCACATCCGCTTTGCTGACCACGCCATGGGCTAACCAGTTGCAAATATGCTGACTGGAGATGCGTAGCGTGGCACGATCCTCCATCAAGCCGATATTGTGAATATCAGGCACTTTAGAGCAACCTACACCCTGATCAACCCAACGTACCACATAGCCTAAAATACCTTGGCAGTTGTTATCCAGCTCTTCTTGCTTTTCAGCATCAGACCATGAGGTATCCGTAGCGACCGGAATCGTTAATAAATCGTCCAGATAGTCCGTCTTGTCTTTTGCTTTTTCCGCTTGTACATCGAATACATTCACTTGGTGATAATGCAAGCTGTGGATAGTCGCACCGGTAGGTGAGGGTACCCAAGCGGTGGTAGCGCCAGATTGTGGGTGGGCGATTTTCTGTGCTAGCATGGCTTTCATAAGATCAGGCATGGCCCACATGCCCTTACCGATTTGTGCTTTGCCCTGCAGACCACATGCTAAACCAACCTGCACGTTATTGGCTTCATAGGCTTTGATCCATGGCGTTGCTTTCATATCACCTTTGCGGATCATTGGGCCAGCGAGCATTGAGGTGTGAATTTCGTCACCGGTGCGGTCTAAGAAACCGGTATTAATAAACACGCAACGCTCTTTTGCCTCGTAAATACATGCTTTAAGGTTAACCGAGGTACGACGCTCCTCATCCATAATCCCCATTTTGAGGGTGTTTTTAGGCAGCTTAGCTACACGCTCAGCCGCAGCAAAAAGCTCATTGGCAAAAGCCACTTCCTCAGGGCCGTGCATTTTAGGCTTAACTATATACACACTGCCATTGCGGCTGTTTTTATTGCTATCGCGTGCCTGATCGTAGCCCGCAATAATGGCGGTGACGACGGCATCTAAAATGCCCTCAGGGATCATATTGCCTGCTTCGTCCAACACGGCAGGGGTAGACATCAAATGACCCACATTGCGGCAGAACAATAGGGAGCGGCCTGGTAGTTTAAAAGGCTTTTGCTCGCTCGCACTTAAGTACTCGCGATCTTCGTTTAAACGACGGACAAAGACTTTACCGTCTTTAGCAATTTCTTCGTTTAGTTCACCGGTCATGAGGCCTAACCAATTACGATAAATTAAGGCTTTATCAGGACCGTCAACAGCAGCTACCGAATCTTCAAAGTCAATAATGGTGGATAGTGCCGCTTCCATTACAATATCCTTAATCCCGGCGGGATCTTGCTGGCCGATGGGGTGATTTTTATCGACTAGAATATCGAAATGTAAGCCGTTATGTAAGAAAACCATTGAGCTAGGTGCGGCGGCATCGCCATTAAAACCAACGAAGAGCTCATTATGCTTTAGCGTTGTTTCATGGTCATTGTTTAGTCTTACTTTGAGCTCACCATTTTCAATGCGGTAAGCAACGGCATCTGCGTGTGAACCCTCAACGAGCGGGATGCTCTCATCTAAGAAGCGACGCCCGAAAGCGATGACTTCAGCCCCGCGCTGTGGATTATATTCGCCAGTGGGCGCTAATTCACCGTCCTGATCAATGGCATCGGTGCCGTAAAGCGCATCGTACAGGCTGCCCCAGCGTGCATTGGCTGCATTGAGGGAGTAGCGGGCATTGGTTGCGGGTACGACGAGTTGCGGACCGGCTTGTTCGGCGATTTCACGGTCAACATTTTCTGTGCTGATCTTAAAATCGGCCGGTGCATCGACTAAGTAGCCAATTTCTTTTAAAAAGGCTTTGTAAGCCTCCATATCCTGAATAGGACCAGGATTTTGCTGATACCATTGATCGATTTTTGCTTGTAAGGCATCACGCTTTTCAAGTAAGGCCTTGTTTTTTGGTGATAGTGCTTTTACCAGATCGGAAAAGTTTTTCCAAAACTCATCACGGTCCAACTTGTGGGGGTGATTGGCTAAGATATCATTATTAATCAAATTGAAAAGTGTCTCTTCAACTTGTAAAGATTCTATTTTCTTGTACTGAGTCATAACATCGTCCAGAAAAAGTGTTAAACGAAATTGGCTTGCCGTAGCAAGCCAATTTCAAGACATAGAACTATTCGATAATAAAGCTTCTAATTTGATTTAGAAGTTGAATTGGTTCATTGTGTTGTCTTTACCAGAGGCTTTAAGTGCCGCATCACCTGAGAAGAACTCTTTGTGGTTATCACCGATATCAGAGCCCGCCATATTTTGGTGCTTAACGCAAGCAATACCCTGACGAATTTCTTCACGCTGAACACCTTTCACATAGGCAAGCATCGCTTCTTCAGGCGAGAAGTAGCCTTTGGCTAAGTTATCGGTTGAAAGGGCTGCGGTGTGGTACGTTGGTAGGGTGATCAAGTGGTGGAAAATACCAGCTTGAGCAGAACCGTCTTTTTGGAAGCTGCTAATTAGCTTATCAGCCTCTTCGCATAGCTCAGTACCATCATACTCGGCGCTCATAAGTGCATCACGTTTGTAGGCAGAAACGTCTTTGCCTTCTTCCTGCCATTTGTCGAAGACCTGTTGACGGAAGTTAAGTGTCCAGTTGAATGATGGGCTGTTGTTGTAGACGAGCTTCGCATTCGGCACGACCTCGCGAATACGATCCACCATCGCTTTAATCTGACCTACGTGAGGCTTCTCAGTCTCAATCCAGATCATATCAGCACCGTTTTGCAGTGAGGTGATGCAGTCAAGTACGACGCGGTCCTCACCAGTGCCCTTACGGAATTGGAAGAGATTGCTCGCTAAACGCTTAGGTCGTAATAATTTACCCTCACGCTTGATGATAATATCGCCATTAGCTAATTGATCAGCAGAGATTTCCTCACAGTCTAAGTAGCTATTGTACTGATCACCTAAATCACCTTCTTCATGTGTGATAGCGATTTGCTTAGTTAAGCCGGCACCTAAGGAGTCGGTACGAGCCACAATCACGCCGTTAGGAATACCTAACTCTAGGAAAGCGTAGCGCACGGCATTGATTTTGGATAAAAAGTCGTTGTGCGGCACAGTTACTTTACCGTCTTGGTGACCACATTGTTTCTCATCCGATACTTGGTTCTCGATCTGAATCGCACATGCACCGGCCTCAATCATTTTCTTAGCAAGTAAGTAAGTCGCTTCTTCGTTACCAAAACCAGCGTCAATATCCGCGATAATCGGCACAACATGGGTTTCAAAATTGTCGATTTGGTCGATGATTTCAGCTTCTTTTGCTTTATCGCCAGCTTCACGAGCAGCATCTAAGGCCGTGAAGAGTAAGTCTAATTCACGTGCATCGGCTTGACGTAAGAAGGTGTAAAGCTCCTCGATCAAGTCAGCAACAGAAGTTTTCTCGTGCATTGACTGATCCGGAAGTGGACCGAACTTAGAGCGTAAAGCAGCTACCATCCAGCCGGATAAGTATAAATACTTCTTATCCGTGGTTTTGAAGTGCTTTTTGATAGAAATTAATTTTTGCTGAGCAATAAAACCGTGCCAACAACCCAAAGACTGAGTGTATTTAGATGGATCAGCATCGTACTCTTCCATGTCTTTACGCATAATATCAGCAGTGTAACGTGCGATATCCAGACCATTTTGGAAACGGTTCATAATACGCATACGTGCAACAGCATCCGCATTGATAGCGTTCCAACCAGAGCCGGCTTGATTAATTTCTGCTTGAGCCTTTTGAACTTCAGCTTGATAGTTTTGAGTCATAACACTCTCCCTGTTGATTAATAAAAAATTTGTTGCGTTGTAGCGTACTAACCTAGTAAATTTGCTTATTTTTGGTCTTATACAAGACTTAATGCCTTGATAATACTAGGTTAGAAGCAGTCTTATATAAAACATAAGACTTATTGATGCATAGCAATAAATTAACGTAAAAAGCGACCGATGTAAATAGCAATTTCCCTTAGATTGTTAAATTAAGGGAAAACCATAGTATTTCGGATTTTTTGCTTAGGTAGAGTGACCTTGCTATCTTAAAAAACGGATATAGGCATGTGAAAAGGGCTAGGAGGGGATTGCTAAGCCTAAACTAAACTATCTTGGTGCAATAATGAAAAAGGGCCACTTCATTTGAAGTGACCCTTTAAATCTGGCGCGCCCGGCAGGAATTGAACCCACGACCTCTTGGTTCGTAGCCAAGCACTCTAATCCAACTGAGCTACGGGCGCTGAATTCATAATTATATGGTGCCTATTTGTATTTGTGAAGTATTTTTTTATAAAAAGTATGGCTTTTAATATTAACTGTTGTTTTTTCGTATGATAATAGGGGAACGGTCCTGGTCTTTAGCGTATAAGCGGCAGTGCCTATATCAATCAGGACTTTAAATATACGATTTCGATAGTATCTAATCTAATGCGCCTTGGTTTTAAGGGTAGTGTCAGAGCAATGCATTTATTTGGAGTAAATCAGTATGTCTAATACGCATCTAAGCATGACCATTGAGGGTATGACATGTGCCTCGTGTGTAGCCCGCATAGAGCGGCTAGTGGGACGTATGGAGGGCGTAGCAGCAATTAATGTCAATTTAGCCACTGAGCGAGCGGATATTGTTTTGGATGCCACTGCGCCTGCCGAGATTGATGCGATTAAGGCGGTGATTCATAAAGCTGGTTTTAGCGCAACGGTATTGACCCAGTCCTCGATGACAGGGACTGAGTCCGATGCACGCTCGCCTGTTGACAGCTCATGGGTGGAGCAGTTAGCGCAACGCAAAGATCGAGAAGAAGCGCTTTTAAAAAGGGATTTGATCGTTGCCTTGCTGCTTAGTCTACCGGTGTTTATTTTGGAGATGGGTGCGCATTTAATACCCGCCATGCAGCAATGGGTAGACACTCGCATCGGTTTGCAAAATAGCTGGTATTTACAATTTTTATTAACCAGCTTGGTATTAAGTTTTCCCGGTCGCCGCTTTTATCAAATCGGTATTCCTGCCTTATTGCGTATGGGACCAGATATGAATTCTTTGGTTGCTATCGGTACGCTAGCGGCTTATGGTTTTTCAGTGGTAGCCACGTTTTTCCCTTTTGTGCTGCCAACGGGTGCAGTCCATGTCTATTATGAGTCGGCAGCGGTGATCGTCACCTTGATTTTATTCGGTCGCTATTTAGAGGCTAAAGCCAAAGGTCGTACCTCAGCAGCAATTCAGCGTTTAGTTGGGCTCCAGCCCAAGGAGGCCCGGGTACTACGTAACGGCGAGTGGCAGCAAATAGCGCTCGCAGAGGTGCAGTTAGATGACGTGTTACAAGTGCGTCCCGGTGAACGAATTGCGGTAGACGGTATCTTGCTGGAGGGGCAGAGCTTTGTTGATGAAGCCATGATTAGCGGTGAGCCGATTCCCGTTGAAAAAGTGCCGGGTAGCCAGTTAATTGGTGGCACCATTAATCAGCAGGGTGCTTTTACTTTTAAGGCAAGTGCTGTAGGAGAGAAGACGGTTTTGTCGCAGATTATTAGTTTGGTAGAGCAGGCACAAGCGGCTAAATTACCAATTCAATCGGTCGTCAATCGCGTCACCTATTTCTTTGTGCCAACGGTCATCTTATTAGCCTTTATCACCTTTGTACTATGGTTGGTGTTGGGACCGCAACCAGCCTTAAGCTATGCGCTTGTCAATGCCGTGGCGGTATTGATTATTGCTTGCCCATGTGCGATGGGCTTGGCGACACCGACTTCAATTATGGTGGGTACAGGGCGCGGTGCCGAGTTGGGTGTGTTATTTCGCAAAGGCGATGCCTTACAAAGCCTTAAAGATGCTAAGGTAGTGGCAGTCGACAAAACAGGTACCTTAACCCTGGGTCGTCCAACCATGACGGCACTTGAGACTGCTGCGGGCTTTCAGCGCTCTGAGGTATTAGCCTTAATCGCTGCAGTAGAGCAGCAATCTGAGCATCCGATTGCGCATGCGATTGTGGCAGCGGCTGAGGCTGAAGGGCTGAGCCTTCCTACACTAACTCAGTTTGAAGCCATTAGCGGGATGGGGGTAAGAGCGCAGGTCGAGGGTCGCAGCGTTGCGATCGGCGCAGATCGCTTCATGCGCTCTTTAGGCTTAGATCCTAGTCAGTTTGAAGCGACTGCCTTGCGTTTAGCGAATGAGGCTCAGTCGCCGATGTATGCAGCTATTGATGGTAAATTGGCTGCCATTATTGCGGTCTCCGATCCCATTAAGGAGAGTACCCCCGCAGCGGTTCAGGCCTTGCACGACTTAGGTCTTAAGGTAGTGATGATTACTGGGGATAAGCAACAAACTGCGGAAGCCATCGCTAAGCGTCTTGGTATTGATGAGGTGGTGGCAGAGGTGTTGCCGCAGGATAAACTGGAGCAGATTAACGCTTTACGTAAGCAATATGGTGCGGTTGCCTTTGTGGGTGATGGGATTAATGATGCACCAGCACTAGCTGAAGCCGATGTGGGTATTGCCATCGGTACCGGTACGGATGTGGCAATGGAAGCGGCGGATGTGGTGCTGATGTCGGGTAGCCTAAATGGCGTGCCTAATGCCCTTGCTCTTTCGCAGGCGACCATAAAAAATATCCATCAGAACTTATTTTGGGCCTTTGTCTATAATACAGCGCTGATACCCGTGGCGGCCGGTATTCTCTATCCGTTTAAGGGGATCTTGTTGTCGCCTATGTTTGCTGCTGGGGCAATGGCTTTGTCAAGCGTCTTCGTGCTGACGAATGCCTTGCGTTTAAAAAGCTTTAAAGCGCCTCTATAGGCTAGTTGTACCGGGGAGCGTAGTTTATGATGCATATGGTGAGCGCTCACCCGCTATAAAAATTAAAATTAGTTTAGGCTTCTAATTAATCCTACTGCTAAGCCCTCAATCGCAAACTCATCTTGGGGAGTGACGATAATGGGCGCAAAATGCTGATTTTCGGCGATGAGCGTGATGCGATTTGCACCCTTTTGAAAGCGCTTAACCGTCACATCGTCATTAATCCGGGCCACGATAATTTGGCCATTATGTGCGGATTGGCTCTTTTTAACCGCTAGTAAGTCGCCATCATAAATTCCTATATCAATCATCGACTCACCGCGTACACGCAGCAGATAGTCGGCCTTATCTTCAAACATGGCAGGATCGACAGGAATCTCCTTTTCAATATGTGCTTGCGCCAAGATGGGGCTACCCGCAGCAACTCGACCGATCAAGGGTAGGGTAGTCAGTCGCTCGCTTAATTCGGCTGCGGCAGCGCTTGCCGTGGCGGGAGTCGTAGCTTCTAAGTCGGGGTTTAGTCGTATGCCACGAGAGGTGCCGGGTGTCAAAATAATCGCGCCTTTTTTAGCTAGGGCCTTAAGATGATCCTCGGCTGCATTAGCAGAGCGAAAGCCTAAGCTCTGAGCAATCTCGGCGCGTGTGGGTGGAAAGCCAGTGCGACGAATGCTGGCTTGAATCAGGTCAAAGACTTCCTGCTGTCGGGCAGTGAGTTTGATGCTCATGGTACTCCGAAATAGAAAATGACTGTACATCTGTACAGTCATTTTCTATCATAATGCAGATAAATGCAAGCACTATTTAGACCACAGCCTCTGATTAAAGCACAGTTGCAATGGCCTTAGCGACATAATCAATGTTGTTTGAGTTTAATGCGGCGACACAAATACGACCCGAATCCACGGCATAAATGCCGAATTCCTCACGCAAGCGTTCGACTTGATTCTTGGTGAGACCAGAGTAGGAGAACATGCCATTTTGCGCCAAAATAAAGGAAAAGTCCTGGCTCACGCCAGCCGCCTTGATCTTTTGAACTAATTGTTCGCGCATGCTACGAATACGGCAACGCATCTCACTCAGCTCCTCTTCCCATAGGGCGAATAGCTCGGGTGAGTTAAGTACACTGGCGACCACCGTTGCTCCATGCGTTGGTGGATTAGAATAGTTGGTACGAATTACGGTCTTAATCTGACTCAATACCTTAGTCGCAATCTCTTTAGAATCAGTAGTGAGGGTTAATGCGCCGACACGTTCACCATACAGTGAAAAAGACTTGGAAAATGAGGAGCTAACTAACATCTCAATGCCAGATTCAGCAAATAGACGTACCACTTGGGCATCTTCCTCAAGTCCCGCACCAAAACCCTGATAAGCAATATCCAAAAAGGGGATAAGCTGACGCGATTTGATAATCGCTAAGAGCTCCTGCCATTGGGCTAAGCTAGGATCCACACCGGTTGGATTATGGCAGCAGGCATGTAAAATCAGAATGCTGCGCGGTGCCAGGCTTTCAAAATGTGCCTTCATCGCCTCAAAGTCCAAGCTGTGTGTGGCAGCTGAATAATAGGGATAAGTAGCTACCTGAAAGCCGGCGTTTTCAAAAATAGCGCGGTGATTTTGCCAACTTGGATCACTGATATAAACGGTCGCATCCGGGACGATCGTTTTTAAAAAATCTGCCCCGATTTTAAGCGCACCGGTACCACCGATGGATTCAATAGTGATTGCACGACCTTCAGCGATCAAGGAGGAGTCTGCACCTAAAAGAAGCTTTTGGGCACCTAGGTTATAAGCAGCTAAGCCCTCAATTGGTAAATAGCCGCGTGGCAAAGCCCCCTCAAAATGTAATTGCTCAGCGGTACGTACGGCTTTGAGTAAAGGCAGGCGACCAGCGTCGTCACTGTAAACCCCAATGCCGAGGTTGACCTTTTGCGGGCGGGGGTCGGTGTTAAACTGCTCATTAAGACCTAAGATAGGATCGCGTGGAGCCATGGCCACGTTTTGGTATAGACTACTCATCGTATGTACACACCTGATTTTGAAAATAAAGAATAAAAAAGCGATAATGGTTTATTGCCCAATGGGCGCATCCACAACAAATAATTATATCAAATGAGCCAAGCAAAATTTGTAGAATTTCCTAATAGCCCCTTTCAACTTTATCAACCATTTCCACCTGCCGGCGACCAACCGGGAGCGATTGATACGCTGGTTGAGGGGATTAATGACGGCTTAATGTTTCAAACATTATTGGGGGTCACTGGTTCGGGTAAAACCTATACCATGGCCAATGTGATTGCACGCTTAGGTAGGCCAGCGTTGATTTTGGCCCCGAATAAAACCCTGGCGGCCCAGCTTTATGCGGAGATGCGTGAGTTCTTCCCACACAATGCGGTGGAGTATTTCGTCTCTTACTATGATTATTATCAACCAGAGGCCTATGTGCCAGCGCGTGATTTATTTATAGAAAAAGACTCTTCGGTAAATGAGCATATTGAGCAGATGCGCTTATCGGCTACCAAAAGTTTATTGGAGCGACGTGACACCATTGTGGTAGGTACGGTGTCGACAATTTATGGTATCGGTAATCAAAGCGATTATCATGCGATGATTTTATTGCTTAGACGGGCTGATGAAATCCCTCGTAACGAGCTATTGGCACGGCTAGTAGCCATGCAGTATGAACGTAATGATATGGACTTTAGCCGCGGTACCTTCCGAGTACGGGGTGATGTGATTGATATATTCCCTTCGGAAAACGCTGAATTAGCAGTGCGCTTAAGTATGTTTGATGATGAAATTGAGCGCATTGAGCTATTTGATCCCTTGACTGGGCGAGTGCGTCAGGAGATTCCTCGCTTTACGATTTATCCAAGTTCTCATTTTGTGACGCCGCGGGCTACTATTTTGCGGGCGATTGAAACCATTAAAGAGGAGCTGCGGGAGCGCAAGCAGTATTACTACGATCAAGGCATGTTGGTTGAGGCGCAGCGGATTGAACAGCGTACCTTATTTGACTTGGAAATGATGCAGGAGTTGGGCTTTTGTAAGGGCATTGAAAACTACTCGCGACACTTGTCAGGCGCAGCCCCGGGTGAGCCACCGGCTACCTTAATTGATTATTTACCACAAGACGCCTTGATGTTTTTTGATGAGAGTCATGTCATGATGGGACAATTACGCGGCATGTACCGTGGTGACCGTTCGCGTAAGGAAACGCTAGTGCAATTCGGTTTCCGTTTACCCTCCGCCTTAGATAATCGCCCCTTAAGAATTGAAGAATTTGAGCAACGCATGCGCCAAAGCGTGTTTGTTTCTGCTACCCCGGCTGACTATGAGTTGGCGCATTCAGATCAGGTGGTGGAGCAGGTGGTACGACCGACGGGTTTAGTGGATCCGGTGGTTGAAGTGCGCCCTGCACTGACTCAGGTGGATGATTTGCTGGGTGAGGCGAAAGAGCGTATTGCCGTGGGTGAACGCGTGTTAGTGACGACTTTAACTAAACGTATGGCCGAGGATCTGACCGAGTATTTAGAGGAAAATGGTCTGAAAGTACGTTATTTGCATTCGGATATTGATACGGTGGAGCGGGTTGAAATTATTCGTGATTTGCGCTTGGGCACCTTTGATATTCTAGTGGGCATTAACCTCCTAAGAGAGGGCTTAGATATTCCAGAGGTATCGTTGGTGGCGATTTTGGATGCGGATAAGGAGGGTTTTTTACGCTCCGATCGTAGCTTAATTCAGACCATTGGTCGTGCCGCACGTAACTTAAACGGTAAAGCGATTTTATATGCGGATCGCATCACTGACTCCATGGCTAGAGCGATTGATGAAACCGAGCGACGTCGCCTTAAGCAAATCACCTTTAATGAGGAGCATGGTATTACCCCAGTTGGGGTGCATAAAGCAGTTAAGGAGATGATTGACGGGGTAATGACACCGTTGGAGGAGCCTAGCATGGCGCTCTCACAAGATGATATAAAGCGCTTTATTAAGGACGAAAAGGCCCTCAGTCGAGAGCTTAAGCGCTTAGAAAAACAAATGTTGGATCATGCCAAAAACCTGGAGTTTGAACAGGCGGCGGTGGTGCGTGATCAGTTACAACGGTTAAAGCAAGAAGTTTTGTTAAACTCATAGGGCTCTACTGGGGTTTTCTTATTAATCCAGGTATGATTAGTTTTTAATTTAGTTTATTCAATGTGATCGATGCGTATTACTCCGCTTTCTAAAAAAATCATTGTTATTGTTGCTGCGGTTACTTTTGCCTTGGTGGCTTTGGCGGGTCTGATGCCGCCAACCAAAAGTTTACCCGAGGAAATCCCTGCGGCGCCTCAAGAAATAGAAGAGGGCAAGGTGATTAGCAAGCAAAAGCAGGAAGAGATTATGGTACGTTCACTGACCAATTTCTCGCATGATATTGACGATGATTTGCAACATGGCGCTCAATACACAGGCTACATTAAAGGTGCGGGTAATGCCATTTTTCGACTGCATGCAACGGCTGGTCAGGAATTGCTAGCGGAGTTGGCGGCTCAGGAAAGTCAGACCTTTGAGATGCTCCTATTTAGTAATGTCAGCAGTAGTGTGTATACCTTGATTAGCGGTGAGCCTTATACCATTCCCGCCACCGGGCTGTATGAAATACGTTTAGTATTCCGCACGCATATTGAATCAATTCAAGCTCAAGAGGCTGAAAATCAACAGGCAGTGCCCCAGCTCTTTAATATTTCCTTAAGATTAAAATAAATGGCAGCGAGTAGGTGATGAAAAATAAACCCTTAGCAGTGATAGTCTTTGAAGATGATGGTAACGAAGCGGTGATGACCATGTGGAATGCGGTTGCCGCAATGAAGCAAAGGCAGCTCAGGGTGGGTGGCTTATTAAATAAAAAAGACGCTGCGGGTGGCTATATTGGTGAGGTGATTTGCTCGGTGAATGACGATCGTGAATACACGATACTTGTTAGTCGAGGTGCCGGTGCTAGTGGGTGTCGGCTTGATAGCGTGGCGTTAGCAGAGTCCAGTGAGGTACCTCGTGAGGCTTTGGATCAAGGGGTAGATGTCTTAGTGATTAATAAATTTGGGGTTGCTGAGGCAGAGGGCAATGGCTTACTTGCGGAAATGACACGCGCCGCCAGTGAGGGGGTGCCGGTGCTAGCAGCTGTACACCAAAAATATGCTGATGCTTGGCGCAGTTACAGTGGTGACTTAGGAGTTGAGCTCTTTCCTATGGTAGAGGAAGTGATGGCTTGGTTGGATGCACAACTCGCCGAGGATTAGCCCGATTTGAGCAAAAGGAGGAGCCATATGTCACAACGTCGCATTTTACCAGACCTTGATATGAGCCAATGGTATAAAGATTATATGGCGCACATTGGCTTTGCAGAGCAGCCGCCAGCACGTTGGGATCAGCGTGCGCATTCCATGCAGCAAAAAGGGCTGGTGGTCTCCCCCTATATCAAAGCCTTTATGGACCGCATTGATTTTAACGGTATCGCTACGGTGCTAGATGTGGGTTCGGGTAATGGTGTTTTAGCCATGCAAATGGCGCCCTTGGTTGAGCATGTCTATTGCCTAGACTATAGCCGTGTGATGTTAGATTATGTGGAGCTTAATGCGCGTGCTGCCGGGATTGAAAATATCAGTACCATCCACTTAGCCAAAGAAGATGATTGGCAAGGCAAGGTGCCTCAGGTGGATATATTAATATCCTCACGTTCAGGTTTAGATGCGGATGTAGCGGCATTATTTGCTAAGTTTCAGCGCTACGCTAAAAAGCATATTTACTACTCCTACTTGGTGGGTGGTCGCTTTGATCAGCCAGTCATCGCTGAGCGCTTAAATAAGCAGCAAGCGCCTTATCCTGATTATATTCATATTGTTAATGTGCTCTATGAAATGGGCATTGACCCTAGCCTAAGCTTTGTACAAGCGGCCGGTCGTTTGGCAAGCTGCACCGATGAAGCCGCTTTTTTAAAACAAATGGAGCAGCAGTACGGTCAGTTGGAGGCGGAGCAAATCGCCTTATTAAAAGACTTTTTTGAAGCAGAAAAGTCACATTTTGGTGATGCTAAATACGGGATGAAATGGACCTTAATTGATTGGCCCGTGCCATCATCCATGGGCTAGCACACTGCCTAGAGGAGTGGCTTAGCCCGTGATGACTTGGACCGCCTATGATTGCTTTTTCTCACCACCAAGGGCGCTGCTAAGATCCTCAAGTAAGCCTGAAAATTCCTTGCACATCAAGGTCATATCCGCTTCATAGCGTTCAATCTCATCGGCGCCACTCGGGTTGCGCTGTTCATCTAGAATGTCCAACGCCTGTATGCGCTTAATTTCCATGGTGTCATTCAGTACAAAACTGATACGATCGCGCCAAGTTAAACCAAGCTTAGTGACAATTTTACCGCTCTCAATATGCTTAGTTACTTCCTCTTGGCCTGGAATCACATTGCTAAAACGTACCGTCGCACGATCCTCTTGGGTTGATTTAAACTCCACCTGAGGTTCCAAATTAAAGCCTGCCGGCGCCTCATCACTAAAGATCCATTCTGTCATCGCGGTGCTAGGAGAGACTTCGGTCATAAAAGACT